>JAYVDI010000447.1:0-12229 GCA_043749505.1 Schlesneria sp.
CACCAACCCGCCGCGTGAGCAAGAATGTTCGGTTCCAGTCCTTGCTCACGCGGCGGGTTGGTGTCGGTCGGGATGATACGGCGACCACACTCAGGCAACCACGCCCGCACGGCTAAGCGCCCCTCCCAACCGGTTGAACCGGTATCGGCCACGGGAAGTTGCTTCGGCAAACTGTGCAATCAAACTTCCCCACAGCGCGGCCACCCCTCCGAGCCGAAAACCAAGGCGGAGGAGTTTGCGCGCGAAGGACCGTGTCGAGGATGGTGTCGAATGAGAGTCTGGTTGTAACGATCACGCCGAGTGTGACCGCTCACAACGGAAGAAGTCTCGACGGGGAAAGAGGTGCTTGACTCGCCAAAGGCGCGTCTTACACTGGCCGCAGTCTCGCAGGTGAGACGGCAGTTGCAGGCTTCGAATCAATCGGGCCAACATTTCCCAAAGCCACTCTCGCCCCCGCGATCCCATCCGTCAGGCTCGTTGCTCGTCACGTCTCCGTCCGAAGGAATCTGTCATGGCCGCCAACCCCAATAAGCCGGGTCCCGTTCACTACGCACTCGTGGTCTTCGTCATTAGTACGGTGGTCTTGGGCATCACGACCTATATGTTCCATCGCGAGTACTCGGATCGCGCGGCCAAGATCACCGAACTCGAAGGCAAAGCGGGAACGCTCAACCAGAGCATCAAGAAGCTGGACGACGAAATCCAGGCTCTCACAAATCAGACCGGCAACAAGTTTGAAGTGAAGCTGGACCCGTCCAACCCTAAAAATGCGACCTCGGTCGTGGGAGCAGCCTTAGCCGATATGGAACGGTTCGGCAAAGACTTCGCGGGCACAACCTATCAGCAAACACTGCAAAAACTGCGAGAAGCCGTCGATGCTGGTGTCGCCGATGTCGCCTCGAAAACCGCTCAAGTCGCCAGCTTGCAAAAAGATTTGAACGATCAGCGCGATCGCTTAAACAAGCAGGTCGATACGCACCGATCGGCTCAGGAAAAAGCGGAAGCCGACCTCCGCACCACCGTCGCGGCACGCGATGAAAAGCTGAATGGAAAACAGGTTGAAATCGACCGGTTTAAGGCCGAGAACAACCAACTCGTCGGTGAGTTGGCTCAGGAAAAAGAAGGCCGAGAAAAGGAACGCAAAGGCTTGCAGACTTTGATCGGCCAGCTTGAGACTCGCATCGACTTCATGCGGGACAAGATCGACACGCTCGAGGGGGTCAGCTTTGAGGTCGCTGACGGTCTGATTCGTCGCGTCGAAAATGCCAGCAATTCCGTCTGGATCGATCTCGGTGAAGCGGACGGTTTGAAGACCCGCATGACCTTCAGCGTCTATTCCAAGGAAAGCCAGGGAGTCGGACGCGGTGCCGAAGACGTGAAGGGCAAGATTGAAGTGACCCGCCTCCTCGGCGATCACATGGCCGAAGCCCGGATCGTCGAGAACGATCTCTACCGACCGATCGTCCCGAACGATCTGATCTATACGCCAATCTGGAGTCCGGGTTTGATCGAGAAATTCGCTCTCGTTGGCATGGTCGATCTCGACAACGACGGCAAAAGCGACAGAGAACAATTCAAACACCTCCTCGCCGTCTCGGGAGCGGTCCTCGATAACGAAATCACTGATCTAGGTGAACGACTGCCCGCCGACGGCAAGATCACCGTTCACACGAAGTTCCTCGTCTTGGGTGATATCCCCGACCCGACGACCTTGGTTTCCGAAAAGGAAAAAGACATCAATCGGAAGCTCACGGATCACCTCACGGAACTCCGTAAAGAAGCCCGCGCCAATGGTGTGCGGATCATCAAGATCAATGACTTCCTCGCCCATATCGGCTTTCAATCCAAACGACGCCTGTTCCGGCCAGGTGAACAGCGACCATTCAATCTTAAGGCGGGTGTCACCAGCACTCAGACCAACGAGTCACTCGGCGACCGCTCGTCATCAGGGACAACCTCGGCCCTGTTCGGTAAGAGCAAGTCGGCTGCTCAGCAAACCTCGTCCGGAACGACGAGCAAGGTGTTCGGCGGCGGCAAGTGAGACTCCTCGCGATGGCAGGACATTCTGCCGGAACGAGGGCCAGAACAGCCACTCCAGACTGAGAACAGAATCCAACTCATCAGGACCGTACGTCACACGATGTGCGGCCCTGTTGTTTGTGGCGGATTCGTTCAGAGACCGGAAACAGAGAAGTTGCTTCGCTAAGGGGCGGTGCATGTGCTACGTCCGAGAATTCTTGGGCGTGATGACACACGCAGAGTGCGTGGAGTCTTCGGAACGCACCGAGGGGTGGCTGCCGTTCCCGGTCACGTTGCGTTCCGAAGACTCCACGCACCCTACGACCAAGCTCGGGCATAGTAGATGCGCCGCCCCTTAGCCGAATGCCGTTATCGTCGCTCATCGCGTACGGCGTGCCACGCCCCAGTACGTCTTGGCATCGACCGTGACCAACTCGTTGAAGGCCCGCACGATCACTTCGCGACCATAATCCAAGCCTTCAAACAATCCGGAATCATCGCCGTCGGTCGGGCCTTTCGCCTGCAACGTGACCCACACATGACCAAGCTCGTCCCCCTGTCCACTCAGCTCGCCAGCCTCAACTTCGTGGCGGAACTTGACCGTCAGCGAGCCTCGTTCGGCATCGAGCGGAACTTCCCAACGCGCCTTGTACCCTTCGCACTCGATCCCGAGTGACTTCAACGGGACCGGCTGCCAGAGGCGAAAGAACGACCAATCTCCCGGGGTCATCCAGACGGTCCCCTGCGGGATGCGATTCACATAACGGACGGACCAGCGCCGCGGCACGATCTCCTGATGAGCGTGATGCGCCACGTCGCGCACGGCATCGAGAGCGGCGACGAAGCCATCTCGAATCGCCTCATACCGGGGATAGCGTTCGCCCTGATGGCCGAGCCATCCGAAGGCAAACCCGCGCGTCGTCAGTCGCACGACACGATCACCCATCACGTTGCCGATCTGTCGGTCGCCCGACTTCGCTTCATCTCCGACGGTCTGCCACGAACCGGACCATTCGGGGCCGAGCCGTTCTCGCAAGTGATCGGCATCAACCTCAAACCGCTCGCGCCCTTCGGCGAACTCCACCGCCAACCAACTTTCGACGAGCGGCGGATGAGCGTACTCAGGCGGCGTCACCTCTAAACCAGCAACACGGAAACCGGTTCGCACGGGCAGAGTAGTCGGCATGGAAGTTCTCGGAAAAAAGAATTGCGGACGTTTTCGACAGAAGTCGTAGTTTGGACCCCTTGGTCCGGACGACACCTCGCGCAGGAGAGCAACTCAATACGCTGAAACTGCAGACCTAGTCCGGACCAAAGGGTCCGGACTACCGCGTCAGTTCGTCGGGTTTCGACTTCTGTCGGAAACGTCATTGCGGTCACTTCAGTCGTTGAACAACCACAACGGCATCGCGGCGGGCGAGAGTTTACTGGTGGAATCACACCGCCGCCACAACGTGTCGCCGCATGGTGACCCATCCCGCACAACGACCGTCGGTCAGTCAAACCACGCGGGTTGCACAACGAGCGACAAGATTGCGGGACTGTCGCCTTCGATCAACATCCGCTCCCCTCGCCCTGCCTTCAGAAACAAATGAAGGTAGAGATAGAGAGGGATTCTGGGCGGCGCGTTCAATCCACGAATACAAACTCGTTCGTCAGCAGCAGAGCCTGTACCAACTGCTGCCACGCAGCCGGAGAGGGTTGTAAGCCGAGGAACTCCACGGCGAGCCTCTCTTCCGCATCGTTCGGTTCGCGCGAAAACAAAATGCGAGTCAGACGCTTCACGCGCGACGAAACATCCGGCTCGCCAGTGACATCACCACGTTGAGCGATCAATTGGACAACCGTCGCCACCAACGGGCCATTCATTAGGAACAGGGCTTGTGGCGAGACCGTGGTCGTGTCGCGCGAGGCACTCGTTGCGGCGAGGCTCGGAAAATCGAACACGCTCAGCAGACTCGGTGGGTCGAGGCGATCGAGCGTTGCGTAGACAGTCCGCCGTGGATGAAAGTCTCCGTCCAGCATCGGCCACGCCGGGCCACCGATTCGATCATCAAGCTGCCCGGTGACGGACAGCAGCGCGTCGCGCGTTGCCTCAAAATCGAGCCGCCGCCGATTCGCATGGCTCATCAGTCGGTTCTCGGGATCGGCGTCGAAGCCACGCGGCGGCTGACTCGACTGCTGATAGACGCGGCTCGACAGGATGAGACGATGGAGACGTTTGAGCGACCAATTCGGAATGCGGAACTCCCTGCTCAGCCAATCCAGCAACTCGGGATGCGTCGGTGGGTCGCTTCTCATGCCAAAGTCGCCCGGCGTGCGAACGAGTCCCGCGCCGAAGTGGTGTTGCCAAACGCGATTGACCATCACGCGCGCGGTCAGTGGATTGGAGGGATCAACAATCGCGCGCGCCAACTCCAACCGACCACTGCCATGCACGAATGGCTTTCGCTTGTCGCGATCGATCGCCGACAAGAACTGACGCGGCACGGCGTCACCCAAACGATGCGGGTTGCCGCGCACAAACACGCGAGGATCGAACGTCTCCCCCTCATTCAATACCATCGCGCGCGGCGGCGCTCCGGGGCCACCGATCAACCACTGCTCGACCTCTTTCAAGACTTTCTGGTATTCACCCTGCGACGCGCGGTCGGGCAGCAACGACAGAAAGCCCCAGCCAAAAATGAGCGGCACGTTGGCGGGGGCCGCCTCGCCATACAGTTCGAGTCGCAACTCTTCTTCATCGGGATCAGTGAACCCTTCCGGCGCGGGCCGCTTCAGAATCACAGCCTCTCGCAACACGGCCTGCCACTTGAGATGAATCGACTTCATCAATTCGCCATACCGCATGGCGATCTCGTTCAACGACTCAGGCGGTTGCTCACCACAGACCGCTTTCACCACGAGGGCGTTATCTTTTCCCCGTGCTTGGTCTTTTCTTGTTCCCTCACCCCGGCTCTGCGGGGAGAGGGCTAGGGTGAGGGAGCCTTTTGCCACTTCCTCTTTGAACCGTTCTTCGGGCAAAGCCGCCAACGCGAACCACAACCCCCACACGGGATGGCTCACGAGCGAATCGTTCTGCCCCTCAACCTTCAATCCTCGACCTTCAACCTTCCCCAGATACGCCTGCCAGCGAACGATCATCGCCGGATTGAGATCGCCGGGATCGGCGATCAGCATGAAGTCATCGGTGGCCGGTTTCTCGTTGGCCGCTTTCGCGGCGAGCAAATACTCACCGACCCGCATCCGTGCCCCTTCGGCCAGCGCGCCGTGCTTTTGCTGTACGAAGTCATCCAGCTTCTGTTGCCGCAGTGACAACTCGGCCGTGAAGCGGCGATAGTCGGGCGTGTCGGCTGGCGGCACAAACAGCGGCAGTACGAGCGGCTCGGTCGTGCTACGAAAGACGCCGTACAGCGAGTAATAGTCGGCGGTCGGGATCGGGTCGTACTTGTGATCGTGGCAGCGGGCACACGTCACGGTGAGACCCATCAGCCCGCGCGTCACCACGTCAATCCGGTCATCGACGATGTCGTGAACGTTCCCCATGAAGTGCGAACCGACCGTCAGAAATCCCAGCGCCGGAAGCTGCTCTACTTGCTCCCCTCGCCCCGGCTCGGGCACCGCCGCTTCGGTGGTCGGGAGAGGGGCCGGGGGTGAGGGATTCTTGATTTGATTCGCCACTCCATCAGTCTCATTCCCCGCGCGGCCCCCTTCCCCCAGCACGTCCGCCGCCAACTGCTCGACCACGAACTGGTCATACGGCTTGTCTTCGTTGAGTGAGCGGATCACGTAGTCGCGGTACGTGTAGGCCCACGGGTACGACTTCTCCTCAAAGAAGACGTACCCCTTGGTGTCGGCATAACGCGCCACGTCGAGCCAGTGTCGTCCCCAACGTTCGCCGTATTTCGGTGACGCGAGCAACCGATCGACCAGCCGCTCGAAGGCATCCGGCGCGAGATCGACGGCAAACTCAGCGACCTCATCGGGCGTCGGCGGCAGTCCGAGCAAGTCGAACGTCGCGCGACGAATCAGCGTGCGCCGGTCGGCTCGCGGCGCAAGCGTCAGCGCACTCTGCTTTCCGAGCGGGGGACGTAAGTCCCTCGGTTCTTGTCGTTTCGTACCAGTCGCATTCGCAAGCACAAAACCGAGGGACTCACGTCCCCCGCTCGGAAGGATCAATCGTTCGAGCACGAACCGGTCAATCGGCGACTGCGACCACGAGTCCTCAGCGATCACGGGAACGCTCGGTTTCATCACCGGTTGAAACGCCCAATGAGTTCTCCAAGCCTGAGCCTGGGCCGACCCAGCCACCTCGCGCGGCCACGGGAGTCCAAGTTCGATCCACTTCGTCAGCGCGGCCACTTGGTCCGCCGACAGCCGTCCATTGGGAGGCATCTGAAGTTCGCCGTCACGGCGCACGGCGTGGATGAGCAGACTGGCAGCGGCCTCGCGCAGCGTGACCACCTCGCCGCGATCGCCTCCCTTGAGAACCGCCTCGCGCGAATCGAGCCGCAGCCCCGACTCAGACTTCTTCTCACTGTGGCAGTTCCAGCACTGCGCGGCCAAAACCGGGCGAATCTGTTTCTCGAAGAACTCAATCTGCTTGCGAGAAAACTCCGGCTCGGCAGCCGTGGCGGAAGAGACTGCAAAATGACAATTGATAATTGCCAACTGCAAAATGAAAGAGAAGGGGGACCAATGCCTCTCTCTTCTCAATTTGCAATTACAAATTCCTCTTCCTCGCATCATTCGCCACTCCCATTCCGACCGCTCATTCATCCGTCGTCTTGCGGAAGACTCCGCGGCCGAGGACCAGCTTCCGGATCGAGGCCAACCGGTCGATATCGTCGTCATCCACGATCTGACCGTCGTTCCGATTCACATGCTTCGCGAAGGTACTCATCCCACGCGACCACAGAAACACGAGCAGCCCTCCCATGAACAGGAAGTGGCCGATCAGCAATGCGAAATAGGGAGCCTGAGTCGAACCGGCGTAATCCACGAACTGACCGCGAGACGATGCCGGATACGCCAGTACGAACGCCGGACTGAGCCAGCGCAGCGCATAGTAGATTGACGTGTTGCCAAACGTCCGATTGGCAGGCATCCATCCCGGATTTCCCCCGCCGGGTACAACCAGTTCAGCGATCAGGATCGGCAGGGCACAGCCCGTCACGAGCAGGCCCAACGTGACGAGCGTCGCCTGCGTCTGCGACCGCCGCCGCATTCCCTGATGGAAACCGATCCAAGCAATCAGCGGCGGATAGATCGCCACGGCGAGCATCGCCGCGACAGCTCCGAACATGACCGAGCCTTCACCAACACTTTGGGAGTGGACGCTCAGTTGCCACCAGATGCGGAACAGGTAGACCGTCGCGAAGGGAACCCACAGCATGCGAATCATCCGCCAGACACCGGCGAACTTCTCACGAACAATCGCGTCGCTCGACATCTGCGTCGTGAGCAACACATCGAGCGTTTGGCGAGACCGCTCCAGTCCGATCAGGCCCGTCGATTGGACCGTCAACACGAGCGCAACGACGACCCACAACACGCACGCGACCACGGTCGGGCCGAACCCGCCGTCGCTCTGGCTGTAGTCGGGAAGCAACATGCCGAACAGCACCGGCACCTCCAGAGCCAGCAGCATTCGGATCAAATACCGCGTCGTGCCGAGCGAACGCTTTTTCGTCTCTCGCCAGCGAATCGGCTCGTAATCCGGCAACGTGACCGACTCGTGAATCAGCACGATCCCCTTTGTGAATCGGTTCTGGTTGGCCTTCCAGAAAAAGGCGTCGAGCGACTTGAAGAACTTCAGGACGTAGTTCGACGGCTGCACGAAGGCCCGCCGCCACAACACGAGTCGCGCCGCGAACAGGCAGGTCATGGAGAACGAAATGATCGGCAGGCTCCGCATGACTGTCAGAGGAAACGGCAGGTGCTGCGACGCGGGGTGCATCGCCAGCCAAGGTCCAAACAACAGGAAGACCGCTTCTCGTTCACCGCCGCCGTACTGCGTCTGGTCTCCAAGAATGCCCAGTGTCTGGAAGTACAGGGAGAACGCACTCACCAATCCGAAAACATCACGGTGTCCACCCTGCGTGAGAATTGGTGGGCCGAGGATCACCAGCGCGCCGAACAAGTACGTTGCGAGAAACGCCGCCGAGGTCGTGCGACACCACGCCGAACACAGGATCGAAAACGCGCCGACTTGCACCGTCGTGACCAGCAACGCCCACGCGAGATTGATGACCTCGACGACTTCCACGCCGCCGAGGCTGTACGCGACCGCCAGCAGCGGCATCGAGAGCAACAGGAACGACCACATCGGCACGAGCCGACCGAGCAATTTCTCAAACACGATGGTCCACGGCCCGAGCTTCGTCAGCAGCAGCAGCGCCAGCGTGTCCCGTTCCTTCTCGCTCGTCAGCACGCCGCAGGTCATCGCCGGCAGGAACAGGTACAGCCCGGTGAACTGCAACCCGGCGATCGATTCAAACAACTCACGGCCGCGACCGAGGATCGCGAACGAGTTGCTGTTCCAACTCCCCAACTGATTCCAAAACGCCCACAGCGTGAAGCCGTACAACGCCACCGCATAGACGACACGAATCACGTACGTCCGCCGCCGCGCCGATTGCTCGATCAGCTCCTTCGCGAGAAGCGGCAGGCCAATGTTGAAGCGGGGAGCGTTCACGCCGTTTGCCCTTCCGTCAGCTTCATGAACGCCGTCTCCATGTCCATCACTTCGGGCTGGAACATGCGAATCCGGGCACCCTGCGCGTGAATGAAGTCGTGCAGGTCTTCGACATCCAGCAGACTTTCTTCGATGCGGATCGAGAGGCGGTCTACCTGGTCATCGACTTGCGTGACGCCTGCCAACGCGCGAAGGCTCGCCACCAGATCGGGCGTCTGGTGTGCGACTTGAACGTGGACGATCTTGAGGACGCCGAGACGCTGATAGATTTCGGCGACCGATCCCTCGGCCACCATGCGACCGGTCTCGATGATCCCGATCCGAGTACAGAGCTGCGCCAATTCATGCAGGATGTGGCTCGAAATCAGGATCGTCTTCCCCATCTCCTTCAGCGCCTTGAGCAACTCGCGCATCTCGATGCGCGCTCGCGGATCGAGGCCCGAAGCCGGTTCATCCAGCAGCAACACGGCCGGGTCATGGAGCAGCACCCGAGCCAACGACAGCCGCTGCTTCATCCCGCGCGAGAGCGAATCGACCTGCGAGTCGATTTTATGAGTGAGGTCCGTCAACTGAAGCACATCATCGACAACGGCCTTCCGCCTCGACATTGGCAAGCGGTACGCGGCGGCGAAGAAGTGGAGATACTCGCGCGCGGTCAGGTCTTCGTAGACGCCGAAGAAGTCGGGGACGTAGCCAATCTTTTCTCGCACCAGATGCGGCTTCGACTTGATGTCGAGGTCCATGATTTTGGCGCGGCCTTCGTAGGCGGGCTGCAACGTGGCGAGAACGCGAATCGTCGAGGACTTGCCCGCCCCGTTCGGGCCGATGAACCCGAAGACCTCGCCCGGCGGAATCTGAAGCGTGATCCCTTTGACCGCTTCGAGCTTGCCGTACTTCACCCGCAGTTCGCGAACATCGACCGCCAGCATGGCATTCCCCAAGTTGAGGCTTCAGGCCGCTTCGGACTACTCGATCACGGTCGGTTGTCGTCCCGCTTGATTGTCAGAATGGTCGGACGACACAAACCGATGAAGACAAAACTAACCACGGATGGCACAGATAACACGGATGAAGAAGGAGGAGGAGCAGAGCGATTTTAGACTTCATAGAACTCGCTTTGGCGTTTGTCTGATCAGCTTCTTATCTGTGCCATCCGTGAAATCCGTGGTTCCGACGCTTCTTCTTGGTTGCTGTTCGGCGACCTCCTTTAAGCGCGTGGGCAACGCCCATGCGACGATGGCGTGTCTCGCGTCGAACGCGCGGGGCGTTGCCCATGCGGTTAAACGATTGAACCTCGCAAACCGACGCTGGTCCGTCATCAGTATCTCGCGAGATCGCCAGCCTGCGTGAGGTTCATTCCTTGCACCATCTTCTGGGCTTCGACGACCATGAACCGCAGTTCGCTGCCGAGAGCCATGAACTGCCAACCTTCGGCGATGCGCTGCTGACATTGTTCGACGGTCTGGACGTGAATGCCGACCGGCGTGCCACACTTTTTGCCAATCGCTAAGATGCGTTGGCACATCGCTTCATGCTCGGCGGGAGTCGGGTCTTTGCCATCGGGGCCGCGCATCTGAGCATTCAGATCGTTCGGGCCGACGAAGATCGCATCGACACCGGGCAGGCTGTAGATCGCTTCGGCGTTCTCAACCCCTTCAGGTGATTCAGTCTGAAGAACGACGAGAATTTCGTCGTTCGCGTACTTGAAATAGTCGCCCGCCGTCGCGTCGAAGTTCAGCGCGTGCATCCCGCCTCCGACCGAACGATTTCCAGTCGGCGGATACTTCGCAGCAGCGATGGCGATCTTCGCTTCTTCAACCGTGTTGACCATCGGTACGACGATGCCATGCGCTCCGGCATCCAGCACGCGCTTGATGTAGTCGTGGTCGCCGCGAGGAACTCGGGCGAGGCAGGTGCAGCCCGCATCGGCCACCGCTCCAAACAACTGTCCCGCGCTGTCCCAACCAATCGGCGAGTGTTCCAAATCGACGGTCAGCCAATTGAAACCGACGCGCGCCATCAGTCGCGCGGCGAAAACGTTGCCCAAGGACAACCATGTCCCGACTTGAGGTTGTCCGGCTTTCAAAGCCGCTTTGACGGGATTGCGTCGCATCAGAATCTCTCTCGCAGGAGGAAGCGGAAACAGGGAATGACATCGGCGGCGAGAGTGTCACTTCGCTGTCCGCGCGACGCAAGCGAGAGAGCCGCCTCACCTGTCACGACGTGAGAACCGGCAGCCGCACACTGCGGAGGCGTTCTTCTTCGCTGGTCGGTTCGCTGTCAGGTGGCTCGGATGAAGAAGGCGAGGAAGGCTCATCGGGCGAAAGCGACTCACGACCGGGGCCGAACATCGTCAGCCAAGCCACGCGCGAGAAGGCTTTCAGCGAACCAAACGTCTCCGCCACGGCGGTCGCTTCGTAACCGCAGTGAACCATGCAGTCAGCACACTTCGGGTTGCCACTCGCCTGGCCATACTTCGACCAGTCGGTCGTGTCGAGCAGTTCTTGGAAAGTCTGTGTGTAGCCTTCGTTCAACAGATAGCACGGGCGTTGCCAGCCAAACAGGTTGTACGCGGGCATCCCCCACGGCGTGCATTCGAGCTTCCACTTGCCCTTGAGAAACTCCAAAAACAGCGGTGAGAGATTGAACCGCCAACCGCGTTTCGCATTGCCAAGGATGCGCCGGAACAGGTTCACCGTTTGACTGCGGTGCAGGAACAACTCCTGGCTGGGAGCTTTCTCGTACTGATAGCCGGGCGAGATCATCATCCCCTCGACACCGAAGCCCATCATGGTGTCGAACATCTGCCGCATCGCTCGCGGATCGGCGTTGTTGTAGACGGTCGTGTTCGTCGTGACTCGAAAGCCCTTCGCAACGGCGGCCTGAATCGCGCTGACCGCCACGTCGTAAATGCCCTCACGACAGACCGCGAAGTCATGCTCTGCCTTCGGCCCATCGAGATGGATCGAGAACGACAGATACTTCGACGGCGTGAACTTGTCGAGATACTTCTCCAACAGGATCGCGTTCGTGCAGAGGTAGACGTACTTCTTGCGAGCGACCAACCCAGCCACGATCTCTTCGATCTGAGGATGCAGCAGCGGTTCGCCACCGGGGATCGAGACCATCGGCACGCCGCATTCTTCGACCGCATTGAAACATTGTTCGGGAGTGAGATTGCGGCGGAGGACATCGGCCGGGTACTGAATCTTCCCGCAACCGGCACACGCCAGATTGCAACGAAACAGTGGCTCCAGCATCAGCACCAGCGGATAGCGTTTGACGCCCCGCAGCTTCTTGCCGAGGACATAACTCGCCACCGTCCACATCTGCGAAACCGGCACACCCATCGAATCGCTCCCTGATAACCCAGTCTCATCACTATTCGCACGGCATCCCTGCCAACACCAAACCCGGCTGAGTGTGTAGCAACTTCACAACTCACTGTCAGCCCCGGCTCGCAGAGTTGGACGAGTCGCCGTCGGGTGCGTGGATTCTTCGGAAAGCACCAGC
>JAYVDI010000448.1:0-24780 GCA_043749505.1 Schlesneria sp.
GCCACCATCGGACGACCGTGTGCCGCGACAGCCCAGACGATCAAAGCGGCCGGGAGCAGATGATTGACTTTGCTCACGTCATAAGCCGTTGGCGGAAGGAGCAGGTACAGCGTGGCCATCGCGAGACCAAGGTATGTGTCGCTGAAGTGCCACCGTCCGACGGCGATCAGACCGAGGATAACCGCGAGGTGCGACAGGATGGCGATCGCACGGGCGGCGGCGATCTCGGTGCCACCGGCCAGCGGGATGACGGGCGTGGCGAGCAGCCGGCCCGCCGGACCGGTCTCCGACTTGTGATCGGCGGGCTGTGTCCCCGTGGCGTCCTGGCGCTTGAGCAACTCGTCGGCACCCCGCACCGTTTTCATGGCCGTGACGTCGGGTTGCTCGGTCATGATCTTCGTCGTTTGGAAGAGCAGGGCCGACGCACACAAGAAAAACATTCCGGCGGGATTGAGGTTTTGCTCCAACCGGGGCCGCCGGGTCAGCGCCGCATCAAACACCAGCCGCGCCAGCAACAGGCCGCTGATCGCGAACAGCCAACAGTAACCGAACGGGGATCCGTCGGGGTTGGCCCGAACGAACAGGAGTCCCGGGGCGAGTGACAACAGCAGCGCAAGGTCGAAATTGCGCACCGACCAAATTCGGCCGAACTTGTAGAAGACGGCCAAAATCAGCAGGAGCGACAGATAAAACCACGTCGGCGGGTTGACGTGATATCCACGAAGGATTTCTTCCATGCCGCAACTCCTTCCGCGAGGCGAGGGGAACCTGCGAGAAAAGGTTCCACCGAACCGCCCCTCTAATCTCCAAGCGACAGGGGACGACAACAGGATACGCGGCAGATGACAGTTTGCAATCGGGAGAGCCGCTTCGACGACCCGACTTCCCGCTCGCCACTCGGAACGAAACTACTGGGCAAAGTCGGGCGCATCGGGACTCTGTACGGGTCGTGCCGCGCTCAACGTTGCGAATCGCACGGCACGTCGTCTGGCAGGCGAGATGGAATTGAATCGCCCGATGAGTCGGTTCGCATTGCGTGAGCATGAGCTGTTCCTCATCGGGAGTTGTTCAGATTGTATTGGTGATTCGCGGTGTGGCGGCGGGAGCGAATGGCCGTTTGACGGCGCGTAGGCTCGCCAGTAGCATCCGACGCAGTCTCGCATGCGAATCGTCGTTCCGTTGTTCCGTCAGCGAAAGTTGTTTCCGATGTCCGCCTCCGTCCGCCGTGCTCTGCTCAGTGTGAGTGACAAACAGGGTTTGATTCCCTTCGCGCAGGGGCTGGTTCGATTCGGATTTGAGTTGCTCTCGACGGGTGGGACACGGAAGGCCCTCGAAACGGCGGGCGTTCCGGTGCTGGATGTCGCCCAGTACACCGGCTTCCCCGAGATGATGGACGGCCGGTTGAAGACGCTCCATCCGAAGGTTCACGGCGGATTGCTCGGCCGACCTGATCTGGCCGAGGACGCGAAGTCGATGCAGGAGCACGGCATCACGCCGTTCGAGTTGGTCGTGGTCAACCTCTATCCGTTCGTCGAGACGATCTCGAAACCGGGTGTGACGTCGGATGAGGCCATCGAGCAGATCGACATCGGCGGGCCGAGCATGTTGCGGTCGGCGGCCAAGAACCATCGCTACGTCGGCGTCGTCACGAGCCCCTCGCAGTATGACCGCGTGTTGGAGGAGTTGCAGCGGGGTGCGATGAGCCTCGACCTGCGCCGCGAACTCGCCGCAGCCGCTTTCGAGATGACGGCGCGCTACGACCGGGCCATCGCCGATTACATGGCCGGTCTGGCGCGAGGCGACTCGGTCGCTCAGGACCCCGATTTTCCGACGCGACTCGCACTCCAATTCGAGCGCCGATCGACGCTCCGTTATGGCGAGAACCCTCACCAGCGCGCCGCCTTCTATGTTGAGTCGCAGCCGTCCCCGGCCACCCTCGCCGCCGCCGAGACCCTGCACGGCAAGGAGTTGTCGTACAACAACCTGCTCGACCTCGACTCGGCCATGCAAATCGTGCGTGAGTTCCGCCAACCGGCCGCCTGTGTCATCAAGCACAACAATCCGTGCGGTTGCGCGGTCGCTGACAACCTCGCCGATGCCTACGTCAACGCCGATGCAGGTGACCCGGTCAGCGCCTTCGGTTCGGTCCTCGGTTTCAACCGGGCGGTCGATGCCGCCACCGCCGAGCAATTGTGTGCGCCCGGTCGATTCATCGAGGCGATCATCGCACCGTCCTACGACGCCGACGCCTTCACGATGCTGACGACGGTTCCCAAATGGAAGAGCAACGTGCGGCTCCTGCAATGTGCGGCGCTGCTCGATCCGCGTCCGCTCAGCCAAGAGTACCGGCGGATCACCGGCGGGTTGCTCGTTCAAGACCGAGACGAGTTGGCCGAAGAGATGAGCGGCTGGAAGGTCGTCACCAAGCGACACCCCACGCCAACCGAACTGGCTGACTTGGAGTTCGCGTGGCTGGTCTGCAAGCACGTCAAATCAAACGCGATTTTGTTCGCCAAGGCCGGCCAAGTCGTGGGCGTTGGCGCGGGACAGATGAGTCGCCTCGATTCGGCCTACATCGCCGCCTACAAAGCGGGTGAGCGTGCGCAGGACGCGGTCTGTGCCTCGGACGCCTTCTTTCCGTTCCGAGACGGCATCGACCAGATTCATTCTGCGGGAATCAAGGCGGTCATTCAGCCCGGTGGCTCCAAACGCGACGACGAAGTGATCGCAACGTGCGATGAGTTCGGTATCGCCATGATTTTCACGGGCCGAAGGCACTTCCGGCATTAGCGCGCCGTTCCAACACCAACCCGCAGCGTCAGCGAGGCCGCGTGAGTCTGGAATATCCACCTCATCTCGTTCGCGTCCTTCGGTCACGCGGCCGGGGCAATCAATACCTCACGGGAACAAAGTGAGACTTTTCTGAGCGGGGCGGCGTAAGCCCCCTAGTTCTTACTTTAGAGACGTCAGACCAATCAGCCGGAACGCGCTAGCGTCCGGTTCTCGATGAATTTGAAAACCGGACGCTAGCGCGTTCCGGCTGATGGTCTAAAGTAAGGTAGCCCTGTCGCTCCGCGACAGGCAGCGCGATCAACAAAGGACATCAATCTGTCGAGGCATCTCGAATCAACAGCAGACGCCACTCTGCCGTTCTCGCTTCCTGTCGCGGAGCGACAAGGCTACCACCCAAGAGCGACCCCACCTCACGCGGTCAGTCAGCCCTCGCATCGGTTCCAATTTTGGGTTGTCGTCGGCACACTACGCCGCGTCAGACGGAATGCCTCGGCGCGAGCTGCCTGCACAACACGTTGCTCGGTTGAGTCGAAAGGAATGTTCATGACACGCAGGACAGGTGGCTCTTCTTCACTCGCGTCACGGTCCTCGCCGGGATTGGCGGTCGCATGTGAGCGAAGTGTTTCGCGGAAGAGGCCCGTGACTTGGCGTGTTGGACTCGTGTTGGGCTGCGCCTTGTTGGCGAGTCTGCTCGGAGGCTCATCGGCTTCGGCGCTCGACATCGTGGATGTGCGGTGGGGCTTCAACGGGAAGGTGGCTCCGAACCGGTTCAATCTGCTGTCGGTGCAAGTTCAAAATCCGACGCCGCAGCCGTGGGATGGTGAGATCACGGCAAGAAAGTCGCTCGGCGGAGCGGGCTTTGTCGATGCGCCGGTTGTCGAACGTGTCACACTCGCACCGTTCTCGCAGCCGACGTGGGTCCGGTTCTACGTCTACATCACCGGCGATGGTTGGGGGAATTCGACCAGCAACGAGAATTGGAAGCTCTCATGGAAAGGGGGGAGCTTCGACCAAGTGCCGGTGCCGCGCGTCGCCAAGTACCAGCGTGTCGTGCTGACCGACACGAGCGGGATGCTGCGCAAAGGAGGGGCACTCAAGCAGATGCCCGAGGAACTCTTTCCCGCCTTCGTCACGGCGACCGATGCCTTGCAAGTGGTCGCCATCGACCATGAGCCTCGACAATGGAGTCCCGGTCAAAAGGACGCGCTGCTCGATTGGTTGCACTTGGGCGGAACCGTGATGCTCGTTCACGGCATCAACGGGAAGTTCCCCGAGTTCACCGGCGCGTTGTCGATCTTGAACTCACCGCTCGATGAAGGTCGTCATGGGACGGGACGTGTGATGCGCATCCCGCGCGCAGCTTCCACGATCGACGCGGATGAGGCGCGCCAGATGCTGGCGGGCCTCCCCAAGAATCATGTCGGGCCGAATGAGAAGCCCGAAGACCCCATCGACATGCTGGACCCGACTCTCTCCACTCAGCCCAACAACGGGAACCTGTATGGCGAGGGAGCGGACCCGTTTCATTCCAGCTCGTTCCTCGGGCAGCTCAAGCAGATGACGAAGCCCGATCACAACTGGCTCCTGCTCCATTTCATGTTCTGGGTCTACATCGCGATGATCTTTCCGGGTTGCTACATCCTCAGCAAAAAGTACTCCGATTTTCGCGTGGTGTACGCTGGGCTGTTGGGAACGGTGTTGCTGTTCAGCATCCTGTTCTCAGTCGTCGGGCAGCGCGGTTACGGTGAGTCCACGGCCGTGCATTCGGTGGCGATCGCCCGACCACTGCCGGATGGCAGCATGGATGTGTCGGCGTGGTCGAACGTCTTCGTCACCGGCGGTGCCCGCTATGACGTGCGTCATAACGGCAAGGGAGCCATGTACTCGACCTGCAATCAGGCCGAGTCGGTCAACGGGATGATCGTCAACGGGGCCGAGGCTCTGTTCAACGTTGATATCCCGCCGTTCTCCAACCGCGAGTTTGCTCACCGCATCAAGCTGCCCGGTCCGGGACCGAAGCTGACCATCGAGTCGCTCAAGCTGGAAGAGGGCCGACTGTCGCAGTTGATTCTGAGGGTGGATGGACTCAAACCGGAAGACGTGGAGCCAACGCAGTACTTGCTGTTCGGCAATCGCTTTTATTCGCTGGCTTGGCGTGACGGAGGACTGATATTGGTGAGTGACGCTGGCGACGCGACCGCGCTACTGCAACTGCAACAGTCGCAGCAGTGGGCCAGCAACTATTCGTATGGCTACGACCCGTACAACCAACGCAACATTCAGACTCCCAAAGAACGCTACTCGCTCATGTTTCGCCCGTTGCTCTCGCGCAGCCTCAACGTCGGTCGCGAACGTGAAGCACAGCAAGTTCAATTGCCGGCAGACATCGTCCGCGTCTACCTCTACGCGAAGATGCCGCCCGAATTCACCGTCCAAAACGCCAAGCTCGGCAAGCAGGAGGGCGAGGTGCTGTACTGCATCGACGTGCCGCTGCGAGACGTTTCGGTGAAATAGTAATTGCGAACGTAGAGCCATTAGTCACTGGTCATTCGTCGTAGGGTGCGTGGAGTCTGCGGAACGCACTGTGAACAGGAATGCCAGACTCCAACCGGTGCGTTTCGCAGACTCCACGCACCCTACAACCGCTCACTCCCAATTCATTCCCATTACGGACCAACATGACTCCACCATTCAACTCCAGCGGCTCGGTTCAGCCTGTGATTTCTGTCGATGATGTCGTTCATTCGTTCAAGGGGCGGCGAGCACTCGATCACGTCAGCTTTCAGGTCATGCCGCAGACACTGCATGGCTTCGTCGGGCCGAACGGCGCGGGGAAAACGACTTCGCTGAAGGTCATCTGCACGTTGCTGCGGCCGCAGTTCGGCGTCGTCAAAGTCTTCGGCCACGATGTCGTCGATGAGCAGAAACTGGTTCGCCGCAAGATCGGGTTCATGCCAGACCACTTCAGCACCTACCGTCAAATGACGGTCTACGAGTACCTCGATTTCTTCGCGGCCGCTTACGGGCTGTCGTTCGGACAACGAACGCGCGTCCTCGACGAAGTGCTCGCGCTGACCGACATGGACGGCCGCAAGAACGATCTCATCAGCGGCCTCTCACGCGGGATGCAGCAGCGCACGAGTCTCGCCCGCGTCCTCGTCAACGATCCCGATCTGCTGTTGCTGGACGAGCCCGCATCGGGTCTCGATCCGCGTGCCCGCATTGAGCTGATGGAAATCCTGAAGGCCCTCCGCAGCATGGGCAAAACGATCTTCATCAGCTCGCACATCCTGAGCGAACTGGCCGAGCTGTGCGATGCGGTCACGATCATCGACCGGGGCAAGGTCAAGTACACCGGCACGATGTCAGGGCTGCTGCTGACCAGCGAAGAGCATCCCGCCTTCCGCCTCACCGTGGCGGGAGAGGATGCGACCGCGACCGACTGGAGCGAACCGCTGCGCGGGCTGACCGGCGTTCTCAAAGTCGATCCCATTGAAGCCCGTCCCGAGTACCGGATCGAGTTCGACGAAACACAACTCGACACGAACCGCCTGCTCCAAGCGATCATCGGCCTCAACATCCCGATCGCCGCCTTCGCCGAAGACCGTCGGCATTTGAACGAGGCGTTCATGGATCTGACGGAACGGGGAGTGAAGTGAACGGTTGATGGTCGAGGGGGGAAGGTTGATGGGCAGCAGGAGCAGAGTGCCGCTCAGCGATTCTGCTTGTTCGCGATCCCGCCTTCGATCAAAGAAAACGAACTCCGAGTATCCCGACCAGCCTTTACACTGCTTCACCGTCAACCTTCCCCCCTAGACCATCAACCTCATGTACTACGGTCTGCTCGCGCTGCTTACTCGATCGCTGCGGCAGGATGCTCGGCAGACGCGGAACCATATTTTTCGGTTGTGCTTCGTCGCGTTCATCTATCTCGCACTGCTTAGCGCGACCGTGACGAGTGGCATGTTTGGGGCACCGGGCTTGAAGTTTTTCCAAACGATTGCCTGGTTGAACATGTTCTTTATTTCGTGTGCGGGAGTCGGCTACTTCTCGTCGGCGATCACGGAAGAGAAGGAAGAGGACACGATCGGGCTGCTGCAAATGGCGGGGTTGAACCCGCTGGGAATTCTGCTCGGCAAATCGACGAGTCGGCTGATTCAGGCCACGATGCTGCTGGTCGTGCAGTTCCCGTTTTCGCTGTTGGCAGTGACGCTGGGAGGCGTGACGCCCTATCAGATTGTGGCCGCCTACGTGGCTTTGCTGGCGTACATGATCCTGCTCGCCAACGTGGCTCTCGTCTGGTCCACGATCTGTCAACGCGGTGGAGCGGCGGCGGGAATGACCACGCTGTTGTTTGCCATCTATTTCCTAATGCCGCAGTGGGCACAGTTGTTGACCGACGAACTAGTGGATCTCGGCTGGAGTCAGAACCAATCGTGGCAGGGGGGCGTTCTGTTGATACTGGAATGGCTCGCCCAATCGTCCATTTGGAACCGGCTGCTGGAGACAACTCAGACGGGCTTCAAAGATTCGATCATCAGTCGGCAAGTCCTCACGAATTCTGTCGGTGGCTTGATCTGTTTCCTGCTGTCATGGCTGTCGTTCAACACGTTCGCGCACAATCAGACCTCTCAAAGTGTGACGCGCGGCGTGGTGCTGAAATCGACCAGCCGCGTCCCGTTCCTCAGCCCCGGTCGCTGTTGGTCGTTGCCGCTCGTGTGGAAGGACTTTCAATTCCTCGGCGGCGGCTATTCGGTTGGATTGATCAAACTGATCGGCTACTTGGTGCTGCACGCCTTCGTGGTCTACTTGAACTCCTCAGATGGCATCACTGCACAGACCATTCGCTGGGGCGAGGTCGGTCAGATGTACTGCTTTCTCATGCTGTGGGCGGTCGGTATTGAAGCCTGTATTCTGGCATCGCGGATCTTCCACGATGAGGTCCGGCTGCAAACACTGTCATCACTGCTGATGCTGCCGCACAACGTGGCGTACCTCGGTTATTCCAAGGCCGTTGGCTGCCTGATGGGGCTGCTCCCCGCAGTGCTGTGTCTCGCGATGGGAAGCGTGTTCCTTCCTGAAGCAGATTTGGACACGGCGTTGAAGTTCGCAGTCGATCCGCTTGTCTGGGGGATCGTGCTGACTCTGATGGTCTTTCTGCATCTGATCGCGCTGCTCAGCCTGTTCGTGAAATGGGGCGCGTTGCCGTTGTCGATCATGCTGATGGGGCCGATCTCAACGTGCTGCCCAGTCGGGTCGTTGCTCTTCTTCGTCGCCGGTCCGCAGGGGATGCGCGAGAACTTCGGCATGTTGGCCGCGACGGCGACCATTTGGATTCTGATGGGCCTCGTCTGCTTCGTGTTTCAAATGATGATCGCCGCCCGGTTACAGGAATTGGCGTCCAAGTAACACTGCCGCGCACCGTGATCCAATGCTCTGGGGTCGGGCGTTCAAATTTCAAAATTGGCCGAGGCGCGATAGCGAGGATCGGTCACAGCTTGGTCGGCCAATGTTGAAATTTGAACGCCCGACCCAATTCGACAACGTGATAACGACCGCCATCGAGACCACCACACCATGACTCAACCCGTGTTTGCCGCTCAGCCTTATGCCGGAATCGCCACGTTTGGGCGAGTCCCCTTTGCCACCGATGCCACGGGTGCGGACGTGGCCATTCTCGGCGTTCCCTACGACGGGTCGGTGTCGTATCGCAGCGGAACACGCTTCGGCCCGCGCGCCATTCGCGAGCAGTCGCTGCTGCTGTGGGGCTACAACAACGCGCAGCAGGTCGCACCGTTCGCGAGTCGGAAAGTCGTCGATCTGGGTGATGTCGATGTCGTGCCGCCTGACATCCGCGCGACGCATCATCAGATTGAACTTGCCGCCAGCCGAGTGATTGAAGCGGGAGCGAGACTGCTCACGCTGGGTGGCGATCACTCGATCTCACTGCCGTTACTCAGATCTCACGCGAAGAAGTTTGGGCCGGTTGCGGTCATCCATTTCGATGCTCATCCCGACACTTGGGACAGCGAGTACCCCGGCCAGCCCTACAGTCACGGCACGCCGTTCAAGCGGGCAATCGAAGAGGGACTGATCGACGTGGAGGCTTACGTGCAGTTGGGCATTCGTGGCCCGACTGCCGGACCGCAAGACTACACCGACGCACTGGCTCTCGGGGCGCGGATGATCACGCATGATGAGTTCCGTCGCCGCAGCATGGACGACGTGCTGCAAGAGGTTCGGGCGCGAGTCGGCTCGCGACGGACCTACGTGACGCTCGACATTGATGTCGTCGATCCCGCCTTCGCGCCGGGAACCGGGACGCCGGAAGTGGGCGGTCTGACCAGCTACGAGATGCTGCAACTGGTTCGCGGACTGCGCGGCCTCGATCTCATCGGCTTCGATCTGGTCGAGGTCTCGCCGCCATTCGATCACTCGAACATCACGTCCATTCTCGCCGCGAATCTCGCGTTCGAGTTTTTGTCGCTGTAGTCCCGCCGTTCCGCCGACGGGACGCGCTGTGCGCTTGCGGAGGCGCACGCCGGAAGATCGTCTCCACGCTGGTCCCGGCGGCGGAGCGACGGGACTACGGTACGTGTCACCGTTGCATTGCCAGCGCGGCCAGTGTGATGGCTGCCGTCTCGATGCGCAGCACGAGCGATCCCAAACGCAATGATTTCGCGCCGCAACGGATCGCCAGCGCGACTTCCTCGTCCGTGAACCCTCCTTCGGGACCGATTGCGAAGAGCAGTGAATGTTGTTTGCTGAAGCCAGTGAGTTCGAGTGTGAGATCCGTCGAGTCGAGGGACGGATGCGCAATGAAGGCCGCTCGGTTCGAGAACTCGTTCTGCACCAAGTCCGACCAGGCGGTGACGGCACTCAGTTCAAGCAGATGATTGCGACCGCACTGTTTGCAGGCGGCAATGATGGTCTGCCGCAACTTGTCGAGTTTTCCTTCGCGTGGATCGACGCTGCTCCGCGCCGTGATCAGCGGCACAATCCGGGTCACGCCCAACTCCGTCGCCTTCTCGATCAGCCAATCAAAGCGGTCTCCCTTCGGAACGGCCGTCGCCAGGATCACTTCCCGCGCGGGGATCGCGTCGCGTCGCGCGGTCTCGACGTTTAACTCGACATCCCGTTTGCGAACCGCCACGACTTTCGCTGTGACGACCAATCCCTGACCATCAAACAGCTCGACAACTTCCCCCGCAGCGATCCGAAGAACGTGCATGAGATGGTGTGCCTCGGGGCCTTCCAGCAGGCAGGGACCAGACTCAGGAAGAAGCGCTGAATAGAAGCGAACAGGCACGGAAAGGCTCCGGTAGTGATGGCTGAGGATTGAGTATCGCTGCGAGTCAGTTCATGGAATAAATCCAAGCCCTCTCAGACCCGCCCAAACATACAAGGGAATTGGAGAATGACCACCGATCAAGTAATACCAACTCGCAGGGTGAGCGAGGGGCCTCGGGACATCCCGCGCGGGATCGCCCTCGCTCACGCTGCGGGTTACTTTGCAAGCGGCAGCGACAGCTCCAGTCGCGGCACTATCAACGGCCCTCAACACGTCCTCGAAAGGATCGCACCTTGACCGAACCCTCTCCCCTGACACTGCGTGACCTGCAATCTCTCATTCGCCAGATGTATGGAGCGAAGGACGAGGCCCGGGGAGTCGAAGGCACCTTCATGTGGCTCATGGAGGAAGTCGGCGAACTGGCCGCCGCGCTGCGCGAAGGGACTCCGAAAGAGTTGGCTCTCGAATTCGCTGATGTCCTCGCGTGGCTGACCACGATCGCCAACGTCGCAGGCGTGGACCTCGAAGCGGCCGTCAGAGAAAAGTACGGCAACGGCTGCCCCGGCTGCGGACAGCTTCTCTGCACCTGCGACATCAGCGCCAAACCGTGAATGCGCGGCTGCGGTCCTACGCCTGTCGTGACGAGCGGCACTCTTGGGAACGACTGCAACGGATCTTCCCAAGTGGTGGGGCAGGAGAGCCGCAAAACGCCGATCCAGACACACGACCCGCCAGCACGATTGCTATTTGCCCGCCAGTTCGTGCGTCTCGTTCAGCCAGCGGGTGAAGTAGTCGTTGCCGTTGCGGCGGTTGAATTGATCGGCGAGTGACTCGGCTTCCTGGCGATACCATGCGGCCAGTTCGGCGGGATCGTACTGATCGTCGTTGCGATGACAGGGATGATCTGCGGGAAGGAGTAGTCGAGCCGGCGGCCTTGGCTTTCCCGTTTTCTTTGAGATCGTCGGTTCCGTTTCGACGGGGATTCCGGCGCGAGCCAGCTTTTGCAGGAAGGCACTCGCCACGCAATCGAATCGGAAACGTCGGGCGGGCATTCCCGTTTCCAATCCCCACGGAGCGTGACGTGTGAACATCCGCAGACCGCGAACCAGTTGGTCGGTGTGAGTGGCCAGCAACAGGTGTTCGGAGACGGCGGGAATGAACTCGTCGTTCTTGGCCGTCAATTTGTAACCGCGATCCGAATGCTGCTTGGCCTCATCCAGACGACCAAGGCGCAGCAGCGGACGAACGATCAGGCCCAGCGTGAGGTGCGGCACCTCGGCACAGACCATCTTTCCCGCCAGGATCGGCTTGGCTCGTTTCAATGCCTCTTCATCGCGATGACGGGCGGCGAGGTATTCCACTTCGGAGTCGGCTTCGCAGGCGGGGCAGTCTTGCAGGTCGTCCTTTGCCGCCCGCTGCCACAGTTCGACCTCAGGCTCGGCGGCGGCGAGGTCGCCCATCGTCACCAGTTCCTTCCAACGCATGTAATGCACGGGACGCTGGCGGAATCCCTCCTCCTCGACGCGCCGCCCCATGTCATTGATCATCTCCAGAATTTTTGTGCGGGAGATCTGCGGTAATCGGGGGAGCACTCCCAAAATCCATTTGAACTTCCAGAGCAGGCCGTGAGGATCGATGTCGTCGGGGTTGCGATCCGCGTAGCTCAGACACCAGACGAAAGCGACGAGGGCGCGTTCACTCTGACCGTGGAAGAAGGCCGATTCGATCAATTCCATGCGCAGCTCGTAGCCCAGCGAGCCATCCTCCATCGCATCGGCCACGGAAACGGCCTGCTCGACTAGGTTGGTCCGCGTTGAACCCGGCGGGCCTTCGTAGGCGGCTTGCATCAGTTCTTCAATCCGATCCATGCTCATGGCGATTCCTCTCCCGTGCGTTCGATGACCAATTCAATCAGGCCGAGCAGGCCGTCTCCCATCAGCTTGAGTTCTTCGGCACGCAGCGGGTAGTGACCGAGCAGCAAGGCTTGGACATAGAGCATCTCGATCGCCTTGCGGACGAGTTTCGCGTCCTTCAATTCGGCGAGGCGGCGGATAAGACGATTGCGATAGTTGAGGCAGATCTGTGCCGAGGCGGTCTTCTCGCGACTGGCGGCCAGTCCGTCGAGCACCCCGGCCCAAAGCGAATCGGCCTGCTCGCGCGTGCGGTCGAGGTTGCGGCGGAACCCGGTTTCCGGGTTCATCGTGTACAGCGTCGGCAACTGCTCGGGTTGGAACTTGCGCACCTCGACCTGACAGCCGTGGCGTCTGAGCACCTGATCGGCCGCCTTGAGCAGCCCGAACGCCGCGTCATGTTCCTCCAGAGTCAGTTCCTCGAACGAGTCACTCAGGTCGGAGACCTCAACCCGTTCGACTTGCCGATCGGGGAAGATCTCACGGAGCTTTTCGAGCAGGTTCGTGTCGTGAACGTACCCGCCGTTGACGAGGCATTCACCCTGTGCTGCCGCGACCCCCGCGACCTGTCGAAACTCGTCGAGCGTCTGCACGTACTTCACGACCGGGTTCTGTTCGAGGTAGGCCCCGAGCGGCATTTCACCGAGTGACGTTTCAAATGGCAGTAAGTCGATGAACATCTCGAAAAATCGTCGTCTTCGACCGCCAGCGTCTTCATGGCGAGGTAATGCAGGGCGATCAATTCATCGAGCCGCCGCCGGTCCTGACTCGCCAGTTGGACGAGGTAGTCTCGCAGACAGAGGCCGAGGTTCTCTCGCGCGGCCACCAAATTGTCATCGTCATAGAACGACTCGCGCGACGCCGTCGGACGGAGATCCTGCGCGTTGATGACACACTTCACGAAGAAGGCCCAGTCGGGTAGGAGCTTGTCCGCCTGCTCGCTGAGCAGCATGTGTTTGAGGTAAACGCGGTGTGTCCGTTTCGACGCGAGACTCGCCGAATGAGGCAGCACGAACGCGATCCCCTCAATCCCGCCGACCTCGGAGCGGAGCGGAATGGCATCGAAGAATCGGGTACCGAACGTCTCCTCGCCGTATTCGAGATACGCGGTTCGCCGAGCAGCCTCATTCGGAAACCGGCGCTGCCACGGCGGCGGCTCATTGATCGTCCGCTTTGATTCCCCGACGACGACCTGCACGGGGATCGGTAGATGTCCGCCGAACCGCTTCACCGTCTCGAAGATGAAGTCCGAATCGAACAACTCGGCCCGACCGGTCTTCGCCTGCAGATAGACCTGCGTACCGGGAGCGAAGTCACGTTCGAGTTGGCGAATCGAGTACGTTCCGTCTGCCCGTCCCTTCCATTCGACAGCCGGATGAGCGGGCTGGCCGTTCGATCCCGCTTTCGCCGAGCGGGTGATGACGGTGATCTCATCCGCGACCACGAAACACGACAGCAGTCCGATTCCGAACTGTCCGATGAAGTCCTCGCGATCGAGCGCCTCGCGCTTCGACGACCGGCCGATCGTGGCGAGGAACTGGTGAATCTCATCGGCCGTCAGACCGATGCCGTTGTCCTCCACAATGAGCGTCGGCGGCGCGGCACCTTTGCCGCGTATCGCCTCCATCTGAATGGCCCCCGTGTGCGAAGGGCCCAACTGCCCGCGCGCCGTGATCGCATCGACGGCGTTCTGCAACAACTCGCGCAGAAACACTTCCGGCCCGCTGTAAAGGTGGTTCGACAACAGGTCGATGATCCCGCCCAGATCGACCTGAAACTTATGTTCGTCCGCCATGAAAGTTTGCTCGCGCTGAAGGGGACTTGAAATGAAGGAACGAACGTGACTCATCCCCGCCGTTCAGTGTGCCAACCCCGTTGAGTAACGCCAACCCTGCGGGGAACCCTGCTTATTCCTGTATAGCAATGAAGACAGTTCAAAGCGGATCAAGGGGAAATACTCCAATGACGCGGCTACTTAAAGAATCACTCGTGAAGCGTCTGCGTTGCGATGCGGTCTGCCGCACCGCGCCGCATCTGCTCGGCGATGTTGAGGCCGACGAGTTGGTTCCAACGGCCGATCAGCTTTTGAAAGACCGAACCGGGCTGGCCGCTGCCAATCCGTTGTCCGTTGAATTTCGTCACGGGCAGCAGGCAGGCGGGGGTAGTCGTCACGAACGCTTCGTCGGCTGCGGCGAGTTCCCGCGCGTCATAGTCGCCGATGTTCGTGGTGAGTCCCAATTCCGGTGCCAATTCCAACACGACACTCCGGCTGACTCCTTCCAGAATATGACGGCCTGGCGTGAAGAGCGTGTTGCCTCGCACAAACCAAACATTTCCAGCAGCGGTCTCGGTGAGATGGCCCTCGTGATCGTTGAGTACCGCTGAAGCAGTCGCTTCGATCTGCCGGGCTTCACGTTCCGCAACGTGCCAGTGCAGACGACTCCGGTGTTTGATACGCGGATTGAGAACATCGTCTGGAATGCTGCGCGTTGGCACCGTGACGAGGCTCATGCCGGACTGATACTTTTCCGCCCACAACTCGAAGGGCAGCGGAAATGTATGCACGCAGACGGTCGCTTTCCGCGCGAGGTCTTGCGCCGCATGACCGAGATACGTCAAGTTCTGTCCCGCCGTGACGAACACGATCAAACCGAGATCATGCTGTGTCGGGATCAGCTTCGCGTTCTCGGCGACGACACGTTCGCCGATCGCCTTGAGTTCGGCCATCGTCAGTCCCGGCTCGAAGCCGACACTCGCGAGCGAGTGCTCCAAACGAGCGAGATGCTCATCAAACCGAAACGGCGCATGGTGAAATGTCCGGATCATCTCCGTGACCGATGCCCCGCCGACAACACCAAGGTCAAACACATGCAGCGAGGCACGAGAGATTGGCAGGTACTCGCCATTGAGGTAGGCGATGGGTTCGGTTACGGCATGGTTTGGTGAGTTGCTCACGTAATTGGCCCCGAGGTCCACGGGCAAAATTCTTCATCACCGATGCCTTGAGCTTCGCTTTTGGTCTTTTTGCCGCTGGCGACGGCGATGACTTCTTCAAAAATCTCGCGGCCGACTTCTTCGACGGTGGCTCCGTCGAGGATGCGGCCGGCGTTGATGTCCATGTCATCGACCATGCGGTTGTACATCGGCGTGTTGGTGGCGATCTTAATCGAGGGAGTGGGTTTGCATCCGAAGCAGCTTCCTCGCCCGGTCGTGAAGCAGACGACGTTGGCTCCGCCAGCGATGAGGCCCGTGACGGAAGCGGGGTCGTAGCCGGGCGTGTCCATGAAGACGAAGCCTTTCTCTTTCACGGCCTCGGCGTATTTGTAGACCGCCTTGAGTGCCGTTGTGCCCCCCTTGGCGATGGCTCCGAGCGACTTCTCATAGATCGTGGTCAGGCCCCCCTTTTTGTTTCCGACCGACGGGTTGATATCGACGCGCTGGCCGAATAGCGCCGTGTAATCGACCCACCATTGAATCCGGTCGAGCATCGCTTGAGCCACTTGCGGCGTGACCGAGCGTCGCGTGAGGAGATGCTCCCCGCCAACCGCTTCCGGTGTCTCCGCCAAGACCGACGTGCCGCCGTGCGCGACGAGCAGATCGGTGCAATAGCCGAGTGCCGGGTTGGCCGTCGTCCCGCTATTGCCGTCGCTGCCGCCGCAGTTCAGGCCGAGCATGATTTCTGAGATCGGGATCGGCACGCGCTGCACGTTGTTGACCTCGGGCAGCAGTTCGCGGATCGCATCGACGGCCCGCTTCACGGTCTTGGCGACACCGCCCTGTTCCTGGATGTTCATCACCAGCGGCTTCTTCGTGGTGAGTTGCTCCGTTCCGCCGAGTTGGATCAAGCCACCATTCTCGACGAGGAACGACGCTTGCCCGGTCTCGCACCCAAGGCCGATAACGAGGTACGCGCCGATGTTCGGATGCTTCGCGAACCCGGCCAGCGTGCGAGTCAATTGCTGATGATCTTCTCCGCCGTACTGAATCGCGCAGCCCAGCTTGTGGATCAGCGGGATGACGCCATCGACGTTCGGGAACTGCTCCAAGAGTGCGTTCTCGAATTTCTGAGCCGCGTACTTGGATGTTGTGGCCGAGCAGTTCACCGTGGACACGATGCCAATGTAATTGCGAGTTGCCGCGCGACCGTCGGGCCTGCGGTAGCCCATGAACGCTCGTCCGGTGATCGGGGTCGGCGGAGCGGGAACTTCGGAGCAGAAGGCGTAGTCGAGCTTCAAATCTCCCGCCGCGACGTTGTGGATGTGAATCCAACTCCCCGCCGGGATGAACTGCGACGCGAAGCCGATCGTCTGCCCGAACTTTTTGATTGGCTGGCCCGCGTCGATGGAACGCAAGGCGACCTTGTGGCCCATGTCGATCGCTTCGAGCGTCGTGAGTTCGGAACCACCTTCAAACGAGAACGCCGTCCCGGCGGGAACATTCCGCGCGGCGACGGCGATGGTGTCTTCGGGGTGCAAACGAACGAAAGGTCGCGGTGTCATGAGCCTCTTTCCAAACTTCTTTTCAGCGTCATTTCCAACGGTGAGCGATTCACCACGGAAGCTATTCGTTTCCACAAGTCGCTTCAATGGGAACCGACTGAGGTAAGGGCCGCCGCTTTGTTTGGTCTGCGAAATCTGTAGGGTGGGACCAGCGGCGCTTCGCCGCGCCGGCCCACCAGCAATTCTCGATGTTTCAGGATGGTGGGCCGGCGTTCGAAGCGAGCTGGTCCCACCCTACGTTGAAAAAGGCGATGGCCTTGACTGGGGTGGCAGAGCCATCGCTGTTCTCATCTTTCTGCCTCACACCGCTTTCACCGCAGAAGAAGCAGGAAGAATGTAGACAGAAAGATGACGATGCGAATTTCACTCGACCTCACGGCGACGGGGAAGCCTCAACCGGAGCGAGCAAGCACTGTCCAGCACTCACGCTTGGCCGGCGTGGCGAATCGGGGTGGCTCACGGCGGCTGGCCATGCTCAAATGCGTCCCTGCTGTTGAACGGTTTTTCTCGGGAGAGCCGCTTCGGACTGCTTCTTCGCCTGTCGCTGAGAATCCCTTGTGCGAGACCACGCCATGTTTGATATCGGTTCTTTTCGAGCCAGCACGGGACGCGGGATTGGCCGCCGGTCGTTCTTGAAGATCGGTGCGTCGGTTCCGGCGGGACTGATGCTCGGCGCGACCGGAGATGTTCAGGCGGCTCATGCCGCGCGGGCGAAATCAGTCATCTTTGTGTGGCTGTGGGGGGCACCGAGTCACATCGACACGTTCGATCCGAAGCCGCACGCGCCGACCGAGTACCGCGGCCCGTTTGCTCCGATTGCGACTCAGCAGCCGGGCGTCTACTACAGCGAACTCTTCCCGAAGCTGGCGGAGCGCAGCGACCGACTGTCGCTCATCCGTTCGCATGTGACGACTCAGTCGGGACACCCCGATGCGGGGACCGTCGGGCTGACTGGATTTGAAGAGCGGCCCGAACCGGTGCAACCGAGCTTCGGCTCCATCGTCGGGAAGCATCGCGGACACAAGGGTTCTCTGCCGCCGTTTGTGATGGTCGGGCGAGGCGTCCCGCGCGATGTGGTTCGACGAGTTGATGGCTACGGAGGCGGCAAGTTCGGCAAAGCGGCCGATCCGTTCATGGTCAGTTGCTCGGACGAAGGCCACGTCGAAATCCCGTCGCTGCAATTGTTGGAGGGTCTCACGCCGAACCGCATCTTAGATCGCAACGATGTCCGAGCCAGACTCGATGCGTCCGTGAGGCAGCTCGACCGCGCGGGCCTCTCGGAATGGGATCGCTCTTATCAGCGAGCCTACGGCTTGATCACGAGTCCTCAAGCCCGCGCCGCGTTCGATTTGACTCAGGAATCGCAGTCGTCACGCGATGCTTACGGACGGACGACGTTCGGCCAAAGTTGCCTGCTCGCGCGGCGACTCGTGGAAGCGGGCGTCCCTTACATTCAGGTCAATTGGTCCGAGTACGTCGAGTGCATGACGCCCAACTGCGACTTCGGTTGGGACACGCACATCTATAACTTTGAGTTGCTCCAAGACATGCACGGCCCGATCTTCGACCGTGCGTTCGCGGCTCTGTTGGATGATCTCGCCGCGCGGGGATTGGCTTCCTCCACGCTGGTCGTGGCAATGGGCGAGTTCGGCCGGACGCCGCGCATCTCCAATCGAGCCGCTCGCGATCACTGGCCCGGTTGCTACTTCTCGCTCTGGTCTGGCGGTGGCGTTCAGCCGGGGCGAGTCATCGGAACGAGCGACAAGTACGCCGAAGCCCCGATTACGACGGCCATCACGCCGCGCATGGTCGGCACGACGATCACCGAGTTGGCGGGCCTCGATGCACAAGCCCGCGCGGAATTGCGCGTCCTCGATGGCGGCACGGTGATTCAGGAACTGCTGTAGATCAGACCAGTACCAGCTCACCAGGCCACTGTTGGTGTTGGCAATCTCTTCCGGTCAGTCAAACCGAGTGGATTGCTCCGTGAACTTCGAGATCGACAGACTCAACCGGCGTGCCTGTCGCGACGACCGAAGAATTACTTTTCACCAGTGATGTGAACCGTCGTCGATGTTCAGTCTTGGTATCTCTCGCGGCGTAGAAGTTGTGTGACGAGGTTGCTCTCGCACCCGCAATCCTCTTCGGTCATCGGCCATTCTTGCCGCCACGATGCCTTCCCCTCATCCTCAGTCGAGCCTCGCAGCATTGCAGGAGAGCGCCGCATGAAGTTTTTGTACCGTCGTTTGGCGGCGCTTAATCCCGAACAGCAAGCCAACAGTTCGGCCGTTGCCATTGCGGTGGCGGCGCTCCTGTTTCTTCAACTGGAGAGTCCACCTCGACCAGCGGGAGCTGATTCCTATCGCGCGGCGGTGGTGAAGACCGCCCCGGTGGTGATCGCCATTCGTAATCCCGCGCCCGCCGCCGCCGATGAGCAACTGACGCCGGAACAACTCGTTCTGAAGACTCTGCAACGGAAGATGGAACTCCTCAACAAGGGGGTCACGTTCCTCGCCTCGACCCCCGACTACACGGCACAGTTCAGCAAGCTGGAAGTCGTGGACGGGGTGTTGCTCGAAGAGCAGACGACCTCGATGAAGCTGTCTCACAAGCCGTTCAGCGTCTATATGAAGTGGCAGGACTTCGACACCGGGCGCGAAGTGATCTACGGCGAGGGACTCAACGACGGCAAATTGCTGGTTCATCCCGGCGGTTGGAAAGCGCGTCTCCCGCCAATCTCGATGGAGCCGGATAGTTCGCTGGCGAAGGCGGAGTCGCGCCATCCGATCACTCAGATCGGGTTGGCAAACTTGGCGAAGACGATTCTCAACAGCCATCAGCGCGATATCGAACAGAACGCCATCGTGAAGTGCGACCAAGCTGACAACCAGTCGATCGGTGGTCGCGACTGCCTCTGCTTCGTCACCGAGTTTCGCGACGCCAAGTCCTCTCCCGAGTACCGCAAGTCGATCGTCATGATCGACAAGGAATGGAGCGTGCCGCTGTTCATTAAGAACTTCGCGTGGCCGACAGATGCCGTCACGGCCGTCGGTGAAGAACTTGACACCGCGACCCTCATCGAACAGTACACCTATACGGACGTGAAGTTCCGCGCCAGCCTGACCGTCTTCGATTTCGATCGAACCAATGAGGACTACAGTTTCAAACGCCAGTAATCTTTCGTCGATCATTCGGGAGTGAACACCATGAGCCGAACGCTTGCGTTCGGCTCATGGTGTTTCTGATGGGAACTCGTGGTCGGACAACTTGAGATTGCGGAGTTGACCTCGTTTCTACCTCACGCGGCAGAGGCTGACACCGACCCGAAGCGTAAGCGAGGAACGCCACACACCTCCTCGTTGACACTTCGGGTGAGAGTGTTGCAGCGACAAATGTTTCACCTTCGGCCGCGGGAGGTTTAATCGCGTGGGCAACGCCCCGCGCGCTGTGTGGCGAGACGGGTTTCAACGTCGCTCGACGCGCGGGGCGTTGCCCACGCGGTTAAACGACTCAAGGGGGCCATACAAAGTTGTTCAACCACGAGGCGGCGATTGAAACGCGGGGCGCAGACTCAACTCGTCCGGTTGCTTGGCGCGTGCGAATCGTCGGCCTATCGTCTTGCCCACTTGTGGCCGTTCGGTCGCGATTCTCTCTGTTGCGTCTCCTTGTGAATCAGGTGCCTCATGCGTGTTCGCGTCGTGGTTTGGATGGCGTTGGTTGCTGTTGGGATGGTTCTTGTCTCTGACTGTCGCGCAGCCGATCCGGTCGCCCCGAAGTCGTTCCGAGTTTACTTCGGAACGTATACCGGCTTACTGAGCAAAGGGATCTATCACTCGACGCTCGACCTCGCCTCGGGGCAGCTCTCGCCGCCGCAGTTGTCGGCTGAAATCAAAAGCCCTTCGTTCGTCGCGATCCATCCGAGTCGCCAGTTTTTGTATGCGGTCAGTGAAATTTCGGACTTTCAGGGGAAGCCGCTGGGTGGCGTGAGTGCCTTCTCGATTGATGCGGCTTCCGGCAAGTTGACGTTGCTCAACCAGCAGTCGTCCGGGGGAGCCGGGCCATGTCATTTGGTGGTCGATGCGGCGGGCAAGAACGTGCTGGTGGCGAACTATGGCGGAGGCAGTGTGGCGTCACTGCCGATTGACGCGATGGGCCGGCTTTTGGCGGCGAGTGCCTTTATCCAGCATGCGGGATCGAGCATCGACAAGTCGCGACAAGAGCAACCGCACGCGCATTCGATCAACCTCGATGCCACGAATCGCTTCGCGTTTGCCGCCGATCTGGGGCTCGACAAGGTGTTGATCTACAAGTTCGATCCGAGCAAAGGGTCACTCGTGGCCAACGATCCTCCGGCGGGAGTCGTTTCTCCCGGTAGCGGCCCGCGTCACTTTGCCTTTCATCCGTCGGGTCGCTTCGCGTTCGTCAACAACGAGATGACATCGGCCGTCACCGCGTTCCGTTATGACGGCGGCAAAGGCTCGCTGACGGAAGTCCACACGCTCTCGACGTTGCCTCAACCTGTGAAGGGGAACTCGACCGCCGAGACGGTCGTGCATCCTTCGGGGAAGTTTGTTTACGTCTCGAATCGCGGGCACGACAGCATCGCGATTTTTTCGTTCGATGAAGCGTCTGGAAAGTTGACCGCCGCCGGACATTGCCCGACGGGTGGCAAGACACCTCGCAACTTCAACATTGATCCGACGGGGCAATTTCTGTTGGCGGCCAATCAGGATTCCAATGATGTTGTTACGTTTCGCATCGACGGAACGACCGGCCAGTTGACGGCGGTCGGAACGAAGATTGAAGTCGGCAAACCGGTCTGCGTGCGGTTTGTCGCGATGGAGTAGTCGCGGGGCGAATGGGTCTGGTCGTAGCGAAGTGTTTTTGGTGAGACGAGTGGCGTCAGCCCTCGGATTTTTCACGAGAGCAGTCCGGAGGCTGACGCCATCCGGCTCACCAAGATCGGGCTGTGGTAGGGTCTTTTAGAACGGCATTGGCGCATGCACAGTTCCAACGAGTCGAACCTTCCGCGTCCGCTCACCGCCGCGTTTCCGTTGCTGTTGGACGCGACGAGTGAATTGGTGGCGTGTCTCGCGTTGGACGGTCGTCATGTGAGCGATTGGAATCGAAGTGCCGAGGCCGTGTTCGGCCGTCCGAGAACTGAATTCGATTCGGGCGGTGCTTCGTGGATTGAGGCCGTGCATGCGGAAGACCGTGCGGCGGTGAGCCGCCTGCTGGAGGAGTTAGCTCCCGGCGTCTGGTCTGAGTCCACTTTTCGGATCGTGCAACCGGCGGGAGCGATTCGCTGGTTGGAAGCACGCCTGACGGAAGTGAGTCTCGCGACGGAGAACACACTGTCGGCGTTGCTGATCGCCACCGATGTCACGGCGCAGCGACACTCGGCCAGCGAGATGGCCGACGCCCTGGCCGAGCATCGGTCGCTCACCGAGCAGATGCCGCTTAGTTTGATCCGCAAGAACGCTCAGGGCCGTCGCACGTTTGTGAACCGTCACTATTGCGAACAGCACGGCGTCACAGCGGACAAAGTGTTGGGCAAGACCGACCTCGACCTCTTCCCAACAGCGTTGGCTAACAAGTTTGCGGCCGATGATTGCCGCGTGATGGAACACGGCGAAGTGTTGCACGATGTCGAAGAGTTGGCGGGACTGAACGGCACGCGGCGGATTATCGACCGGATCAAGTCGCCGATCCGGAATGAGAACGGTCAAATCGTCGGCGTGCAGGTTTTGTTCTGGGACGTAACCGAAGACATCGCGGCGCGAGACGCACTGCGGGAATCGGATGCCCACTACCAATCGTTGGTCGAAAGCCTGCCGCTCAGCGTCTTTCGCAAGGACTCCGAGTTCCGCCTCGTCTTCGGCAATCAACGGTTCTGTGAAGCGCTCGGAAAGCCGCTGGAATCATTCCGTGACAAGACCGACTTCGATCTATTCCCGCGCGATCTCGCCGAGAAGTATCGCCGCGACGATCAACGCATTCTCGATACGGGTGCCACCATCGAAGCGATCGAAGAGATTATCCACACCGACGGACAGCGGCTGTTCATCCAGACGTTCAAAGGTCCGGTTTGCGCGGCAAACGGCGATGTCATCGGTATTCAGGGCATGTTCTGGGACGTGACGGCTCAGCAGCGGGCCGAGCAGGAACTGCGTAGGGCCAAGGCCGCATCCGACGCGGCGAGCAGGGCCAAAAGCGATTTCCTCGCCAACATGAGTCACGAGATACGCACACCGATGAATGCCGTGATCGGCATGACCGAACTGGTCCTTGACACCGAGCTGACGAACAACCAACGCGAATATCTTTCGATCGTTCAAGAGTCGGGTGACGCGCTCCTCACGCTCATCAACGATGTGCTCGATTTCTCGAAGATCGAAGCGGGCAAGTTTGAACTCGACCCCGCCATCTTCGACGTGCGCGAAACACTGGGTGACACGATGAAGTCGCTCGCCGTGAGGGCCTCGCGCCAGGGACTCGAACTGGCATTTGAGATCGACAGCAACGTCCCGTTTTTGCTGGAAGGAGACTATGGGAGACTGCGGCAGATCGTCATCAACCTCGTTGGCAATGCAATCAAATTTACGCCACAGGGCGAAGTTGTACTGACCGTCCGCTGCGAGACACGCACGGACACCGAAGCCCTGTTGCGGTTCTCCGTGACCGATACCGGAATCGGCATTCCCGCCGACAAACAAAGCTTGGTATTCGAGGAATTCCAACAAGCCGATTCCTCGACGACGAGAACCTACGGCGGCACCGGGCTGGGGCTGGCGATCAGTTCGCGGCTGGTCGAACTGATGCGGGGCCGCATCTGGTTGGAGAGCGAAGTCGGACGCGGCAGCACGTTTCACTTCACCGCCAATCTCGCCGTTCCCGATGAAACCACACAGCGCATCGAACGTCGCACCGATGTCGTCGCCGATACCAACGTGCTGATCGTCGATGACAACGCCACCAATCGCCGCATTCTGGGCGAGATGGTCTGCAACTGGGGAATGCGTCCCGTACTGGCCTCGAACGCTCATGACGCGCTGCGTCTGTTGCGTGAAAGTTACGCGCAAGGAAGTTCCATCGGGCTGATCCTGTCCGACGTGAACATGCCCGAAGTGAGCGGCTTCATGCTGGCCGAGTGGATTCGCGCCGAGAGCCAGTTCGACAAGACGCAGATCATCATGCTTACGTCGAGCGGACGGGAAGGGGATGCGGCGCGGCGCGATGAGCTGCGCATTGCTGTCCGCCTCATGAAGCCGATCAAGCAGTCCGAGTTGTTCGACGCAATCGTCACGACGCTGGGAGTCGCCGCGCTGGATTCGCCCGCGCGTCCCATTGACGACGGGAAACCAACACTGGCAGCCCGTCCACTGAACGTGCTGCTCGCCGAAGACAACGCCGCCAATCAAAAGTTGGCCGTCGGCGTGCTCACCAAGCAGGGGCACCGTGTCACCGTGGCGGGCAACGGACGGCTGGCCATCGCCGAGTGGCAGATGCAACCGTTCGACGTGATCCTGATGGACGTGCAGATGCCGGAGCTGGACGGCTTGCAGGCCACGCAAGCCATTCGCGGCATGGAAGCACGACAGGGCGGTCACACGCCCATCGTCGCCATGACCGCTCACGCCATGAAAGGAGACCGTGAACGATGCCTTGAGGCGGGCATGGACGACTATCTCCCCAAGCCGATTCGCGCGAAGCAGATTGCCGAAAAACTGCTCTCGCTGTTCGGTTCGTCGATCCCAGTCGAATCGCTCGCAGTGGATTCCTGTCACAGCGCCGCGCCGATCGCATCTGCCGCCGCGCTGATCGACTGGAAGTCCGCTCTGGAAGGAGTCGATGACGACCGGCCGCTTCTCGCCGAAGTCGTGCAACTTTTTCTGTCATCGGCCATGGCCACGCTCGCGAGTCTCGGCGAAGCCATTCGCGCCCGTCAGCCCGATGTCGTGCAACGACTGTCTCACTCGCTCAAGGGAGAGCTACTCGCAATCGGAGCCGCTCCCACCTCCGAATTCGCGTGGCAACTGGAACAGTGCGGCAAACAGCAGGCACTCGATGAGGCGTCGCCGATGCTGGATCAATTGAAGGCGCACATCGAATCGCTGTGTCCCTCACTGGCAGACTTTGTCCGCGACAACCTCGCGTGAAACCGAGACCCCGCGCGGTCAAGGGCGAGACTTTTCCGACCGGGGCGGCGTCAGCCCCAGGGCACTCACTTTGTCGTCTTTCGCTCCGCGAAAGAAGGCTCTTTCGCGGAGCGAAAGACGACATTGGC
>JAYVDI010000449.1:0-21673 GCA_043749505.1 Schlesneria sp.
GGGGAGAATGAACCGGCGTCGAATCCGACCATCTCGCCCGAGTCGGCCGACGACCTCTTCACGGTGAAGCTCCGCTACAAGCAGCCCGATGCCGCCGCGAGCGTCCGCACCGTCGATGTCGTCGTCGATGACATCGACGGCAAGAAAGTGACGCCTAGCCGCGATCTCCTCTGGTCCGCCTCCGTCGCCTCGTTCGGAATGCAACTGCGTCACTCGCAGCACACCGGAACGTGGACGCTGGCCGACGTGCTGGAGACCGCTCGCGGCGCGAAGGGCGACGACACCACCGGCCGTCGCGGTGAGTTCGTCGAACTGGTGAAGGCCACGATGAAGCTGATGCCGAGTCCGCAGCGTGACCCACAAAGCAAGAAGCCAGCAGTGGGCTTCTAAGCGTCGCGTAGCGACCGTCCTCCCCTCTCCTCCGTCTTCGGGGGAGAGGGCAAGGGTGAGTGGGCGAGTGGTGAGAACGCTCCCGATTCTTTCAACGACTCCCGACTTCTTCCCTCCTCTCGGCGAGGCGGAGGGAACAAAGACGAAAGCCCCCTCACCCTAACCCTCTCCCCCGAAGACGGAGGGAGAGGGGACAAGACCACGCCGACGGAACCTGACTGCGACATGATCGAACACCACTGGCAAGCGACTTGCGGGGCGTGAGACCATCTGGTTTCATGCCTCGCGTCGTTTGAAATTGCTTGATCTTTCGCCGCCCTCGCTGGAAAGCCGGTCGCTTATGAATCGTCTGTTGTGGTCTGTGCCGTTGTGTCTGCTGGCTCTGTTCGCTCCCTTCAATTCGTCCCGCGCGGCCGAGCCAGTGTCGCTGATCTTCGACACGGACATCGGCAACGACGTGGATGACGTGCTGGCGCAGGGGATGATTCATTCGCTTCAGTCGCGCGGCGCGTGTCGTTTGCTCGCGGTGACGGTGACGAAGGACAGCGAACTGGCCGGGCCGTTCGTCGATGCCATCAACACGTTCTACGGTCGAGGCGACACGCCGATCGGTGTCGTTCGGCCCGGCAAGACACCCGAGCCGGGCAAGTTCCTGCCGATGGCCGCCGAAAAGCCCGGCGAGGTTTTTCGTTATCCACACGATCTGCTCAGCAGCAAGGACGCCCCCGAAGCGGTGGCTCTGTTGAGGAAGACGATCGCCGCGCAGCCCGATGGTTCGGTGAGCATCGCGCAGGTCGGGTTCTCAACGAATCTCGCGCGGCTGCTCGACTCGAAGGCCGACGAGGCGTCGCCGCTGTCCGGCGTCGAACTCATCCAGAAAAAGGTCAAGCTGTTGTCAGTCATGGCTGGTGCGTTCACCGACATCGGTCCCAACAAGCACTTCTGCGAATACAACGTCGTCCAGGACATCGCCAATTGCCGCAAGCTGTCCGAAGAGTGGCCGACGCCCGTCGTCTGGAGCGGCTTTGAAATCGGCATCGCGCTGCCGTATCCCGCCGACAGCATCGTGAAGGACTACGGCTACGTCAGCGATCATCCACTCGCCGAAGCCTACCGTCGTTATGAGAAACAGCCGCACGACAGGCCGACCTGGGATCTGACCAGTGTGCTGTATGCCGTTCATCCGGATCGCGGCTACTTCGACATGTCACCTCCCGGTCGAGTCATCGTTGAGGCGGACGGCTTCACGAAGTTCGAGCCACTCGTTGATGGCAGGCATCGGTATCTCAAGTTGTCCGACCTTCAGCGGGCACGCGTGCTGGAGGCACTCGTCCAATTGAGCAGCCAGCCACCGAAGTGAGAGGCAGGCGGTCACGAGTGAGAATTTCTGGCGTGCCGTGAGGCCACGGGTTCAAGCGATGATTAAGAACCCGCAGCCTTACGGCTCGCGGCTCGCCAAACTTTCAACTCATGCCGTGCGAGGTCAGTCGCCGCGTTTCTCACCTCACCGAACCTCGGTTGCGATGTGAACGGTCTCGATCCGATGGGCGGGCTTCGGCAGGTGATCGGCGGTGATTTGAAGGTCCATGCGGGCGTCGGCTTCGGCGATCGCTTCCATGACCAGCTCGAACGAGACCGTTTCGCGTGTGCCGAGTTCTGCGAGTGGTTCAAACCGAATGATGTTTTTCGCCTCCTGATATCGTGCGCCGCGCACCTCGATCACCCGCAGTTCCTTCGGGACGCTGATGCTGAGTGCGACGTTGCGAGCCGAGGCGCTGCCACTGTTCTTGAGTTGGATCTTCGAGGTCAGCTTGTCACCGATCGCGACGACACCCGTTGCGTTGAGCGTCTCCATTTGCAACTCGGGGCGGCCGACAACATCGACTTCTGAGTTGACCGTTGCGGCGCTGCCCGCCGATCCCGTTGCGGTGATCTTGCCGAGCTGCATTCCCGGCGACTTGGCCATCAGCTTCGCCGTGACGTTGAGTTCATCACCGGCGGCGAGTGGTCCGACCGTCCAGTGGATCGCGCGAGTGGTCGGATCGAATTGACCTCCATCCGAGGCTTCGACGAACTCGAACCCGACGGGAACAATCTCGGCGACCTTCACATGTTTCACGGCCGCGTTGCCGTCATTCTTGACGCTGTTCGTGAAGACGGCGGGGCGTTCGGCGTAGATGCGGTTTTGTCCGGTGCGAGTCAGCACGAGATGCTCGCCGATGATGTTGATCGTCGATTCGAGTTCCTGTGTGATCCCACCATCGGCAGAGAGAATCGCGCGGTTCTTGACTCGCCCCGGCTTGACGGCCGTGACCTGCAAGACAATCTCACGTGACTCGTTCGGACCGAGCTTGCCGATCGGGCATTCGATGTCGGAGGCCGCTTCGTGCTGGAGTCCGTCGGGGATGAGATCGCGGACGGAGACGTTGTTCGCGGCGGCACCGCCAGAGTTTTTGAGCAGGAACGTCAGGTCGATGACTTCACCGACATGCATTTCGCGCGGCGCGTTGACTTTGAGCGACAACTGCGGCGCGGCGACCATGATCTCGGCCGCCACTTCCGTGGCGAAATTGACTCGCGCCACGCTGCCGATCGGGCCTTCTTGTCGCGGAATGATTTTGATGGAAATTTTACGGATCTCGTTCGGCTTCATCGTGCCGATGCGCCAGATCAACTTCTTATCGACCATCTCGGCCTTGGGAGCGGTCCCGGTCAGTTCCGTTCCCTTTGGGATGCGATCTTCAAGCACGACATGGTTTGCATCGCTGCTGCCGACATTTTTCACGATGACCTGATAGACGAGTTCCTGGCCCAACACGGCTTGTTCCGGAGCGATTTTTTCCAGCGTGAGTCGCGGCTGTTGCAGGCCACGCGGAGCGGAGTTCGTCACGGTGCCGTCGCCGATGAGATCATTCGTAGTGGGGTGGTCACCCGCTTCACGGATGCGGCGATTCGATCGTGGCTCGGCTGGTTTTCGCGTAGAATCTTCGTCGAATCGTTCGGCAGGCTGGCTTTCGATCGCTCGAAGCTCGGTAGGACGAGGATTCTCAAGGAACTCATTCGCGGCGGGAACATCCGTCGGCAAACGCGACATTGGACTGCGGGAGCTTGGCAGACGGGTCCGTGGAGCCGTCGGACTGGGCGATGTGAGCGCGGGGGGCGAATCAAGTGAATCGCGAACGGAAAGCTCTGGACGGGCCTCGGTTGGTACGAGATCCAGCGGTGCCGCACCTCCAAAGGGATCGATGGCGTCTGTCGGCGGAGAGGACGTGATTGTCTGTGGATCAATCGCAATGGGTTGTTTCTTCGCGGGACGACTGGTCGAGGACGACGGCGCTGCGCCGAACGGAGAGACCTCAAACGGATCGGGTTCGGAAGTGGATCGAGCGGGTGTGGTGGCGCTGGAGGGCGGTTCGTTGAACGGATCGGGGGTTGTGCCGGAATCAGATCTCAATGAGTTTGCGGGCGTTGTCGAATTATTGTTTCGCGCCGGAAGGGCAGAGTTCTCAAAGGGATCAACGCTCGTATCGACTGGCTCAGCGGAAGTCGCGATTGCCGTATCGTCGGCCTGTCGCACAAACGACTGCTTGTCAGCATCTGCCGTTGCGAACGGGTCGGAATTGTCCGGAAGTTGCGCCGGTGAAGTCTCGTTGTATGCCGCAGGCATGATCGCCGACGGGGAGCGAGCCGTGGTCGATGGCGTGGGCTTGCCGAGAGTTGGTCCGGTGTTCGAGTCGTCTCGAAAATCCAAACCGGGACCGGATGAATCGACCGCCAGTGATGACGGGGCTGAGTCGCTTGGCAATCTTCGCGGAGCGACGATTGGAGTCGAGTCGGTTGTCTCTGCAAACGGGTTCGTCAGCTTGAGTGAGTCGTCGGTACTCGTCGCCGTACTCGTTGACGGGTTGACTTCACCCGCTGGAGCAAGCTCCGCCAATTCGCCGGAGTCATCGCTGCCCGGTGCGACAATTGGCGGCCGCTCCAAGCCCTGTTGAGCTTGAAACACGGCGACCAAACCGACACCAATTACGCCCGCCATTGCGGCCAACTTCCAAAGTCCACTGATCAGCATTGGGAATCCCTTCCCCCTTTGAACCCCCCCGGTCGATCGAGCCGCGTCACTGCGATTCGATTGCTTGTCCGCCGATCACCCGGCGTCGCGACGCCCTGTTTTCACAAGGCAGATCCTCGAAGCGGAAACCCTCTGGCCAGACAAGGGCGGTGTCTCTAACAGAAGCCACTCAGTACGAGAAGACCAGTTCCGGCAAAACTTGCCGTAGAGATGCAGTCCAACTCTCGGCGAAGTGGCGCACGTGAAGACCTGCTCACGACCATCGCCTGTTTCAAAGTCGGGTGGGACCAGCGGTGCTTCGAGCGCTGGCCCACCCTCGGGAGATGTCGAGGAAACACGGTGGGCCGGCGCGGCGAAGCGCCGCCGGTCCCCCTCGACAGGTTTCGCAGACTCAACAAAGCGACGCCCCTGCGGCCATCGTGCGCGGTGTTTTGCTTCCCCGACACGGCTGCTACATTCCGCCGGGCTTTCTCCAGCCATGAGAATGAAACCTCGCGCGGCCATGAGTGAGAGGTTTCAGGCGAGCCGTGTGCCATTTTGTCGGTCACATCTTCATTGGGAGCGGACGATGCTGATTGCCTGTGTGATGTTGTACATGGCCGCGACGGTGGCGGTCGGGATTTGGGCTTCGACTCGCGTGAAGGACTCGAAGGACTTCATGGTCGCGGGACGGTCACTGCCGCTGTACATGAACTTCGCCTGTGTTTTCGCAACGTGGTTTGGGGCCGAGACGGTACTGTCGGTCTCCGCGAAGTTCGCTGACAAAGGTTTGGGGCATGTCTCGGGCGATCCGTTTGGTGCCTCGCTGTGCCTGGTTCTCGTCGCCTTCTTCTTCGCCCGTACCTTCTACCGTATGGAACTGCTGACGATCGGGGACTACTACCATTTGCGGTACGGCAAGGTTGTTGAGGTCGTCACGTCGTTGGGGATCGCCAGTTCGTATCTCGGCTGGACGAGTGCTCAACTCTCCGCGTTGGGATTGGTGACGAATGTGTTGTTTCCAGACCTCACCTTGAACCAGTCCATCTTGATCGGGGCGGTCCTCGTCACCGTCTACACGTTGTTTGGCGGGATGTGGTCAGTCGCACTGACCGACGTGGTTCAGACGGCGGCGATCGTGATCGGGCTGATTGTGGTGGCGATCCTCCTCGGGAACCGAGCCGGTGGCTTCGACGTGGTGATTGCCGCCGCGCAGAGAGAAGGCAAGCTGAACCTGTTCCCGCATATTACGACCGCAGCGTGGATGGCTTTCATCGGTGAGTTCATCACGATGTCGCTCGGGTCGATCCCGCAGCAGGACGTATTCCAGCGAGTGACCAGCGCCAAGAACGAACGGACGGCGTTCATCGGCACGCTGTGCGGTGGTCTGTTCTACTTCGCGTTTGCGTTTGTCCCGATGTTCATCGCGTTCTCGGCCACCGTCATCGATCCGGCCTACGCTGCACATTTTCAGTCGGAGGACGCTCGCGAAGTCCAAAAAATCTTGCCGGTGCTGGTGCTGAAAGACACACCCATCTGGTGCCAAGTGTTGTTCTTTGGTGCTGTGCTGTCGGCGATCCTCTCGACCGCCAGTGGCACGTTGCTCGCCCCCGCCAGCCTGCTCACCGAGAACGTCTTGCAGCCGTTCACCAAGCACTTCAGCGACAAGACCATGCTCTGGCTGCTGCGAAGCATTTTGGTCGTCGTCGCGATCATCGCCACGCTGATCGCGGTGAGTTCCAACAGCACGATGTATGAGATGGTCGAGGCGGGTTACAGCGTGACGCTCGTCGTCGCGTTCGTCCCGTTGGTCTGTGGTATCTACTGGCCGCGTGCCACGACACAGGGAGCGGTGTTCTCGATCCTGATCGGAGTTCCCGTCTGGCTCGCCACGAAGTACACGTTCTTCGACGCCGAGAGCGAAGTGTTGTGGCAATGTGTCCCGCCCCAACTCTATGGTTTGGCAGCATCGTTTCTCGGGATGTTCCTTGGCTCATCAATGCCCAACTGGATCAAGCACACGCAACCGGATCCTGCCGAATTGGCCAAGAAACGCGGCGTGTCGATGGGGCACTGAGCGTCGGCACGAGTAGAGTGGCGGCTCGCCAACTTCAACTTGAGTGAGTTGCCCGCGCGGTTAAACAACGAACTTAACAAGTTCAACAGACGATTGCCCAAGGGAGATTGCCCCGATGAGACGCCGATGGAATTTGCTCGCCTGTGGCTGTGTGTTTGGCCTGTTTGCCTGTGGTGCCCGTGCGGAGGAGCTGGATCGCAGCCCGATCGCGCTGGCCGTGAGTGGCAATGGCAGCATGTGCCTGACCGCCAACCACACGTCGGGTTCAGTGAGTCTCGTCAATTTGAAAGACGGTCGCGTTGAGAGCGAACTCACGGTCGGGCGCGGTCCCGCCGATGTGGCTTGGCTCGATGAGACGACGGCCATTGTCAGCCTCCTCCACGACGACGCTTTGGCCGTGGTCAAGCGGAACGGTGGCAAGCTGACTCTGCATCACACGGCCTTCATTGGCGATGAGCCTCGCGGAATCGCGGTCTCGAAGAACAAGCGGGTTGCTTACGTGGCGCTGGGTGGCGAAGACGCGATCGCGGTCGTTGAGATCGCGGGGCTGTTGAATGCGAAGAGTGATGGTCAACAACCGGGATCGGTCACTCGTTACTTAGCTCCAGGCATTCCAAAGAGCGTGCGAGTCTCACCCGATGGTCGCTGGCTGGTCGCCTGCTGTGCCGTGCCGTCAGCCATCCTCGTTTACGATCTGACGACGAACGCTCTCGTCAGCGAGCGGCGTTTGTTTGACGGAGCCTTCAATCCCGGAGTCCCAGCGATCACGAAGGACTCGGGGCTGGTCGTGCTGCCGCACGCGGTCAATCGCGAGTTCAGCGTCACGCCGCAGATGATCGACATCGGTTGGGTCATCGACAACCGGATTTCAAAACTGCCGCTCCCCGATGGCGAGCCGAGCACTCAAAAGCAGCTCGGCCTCGATATTCGAGGTAACGCGGTCGGCGATGCGTATGCGGCGGCGTTCAGTCCCGATCAGTCGCTGCTCGTTGTGACGGCGGGTGGGACGCACGAGCTGCTCGTCATCGACTTCGGGTCGATCCCGTGGCCAAAAGGCGATCCCGGCGACTTCCTGCCAGCCGCGATGCAAAAGGACAAGAGTAGCTTCCGTCGGATCGAACTCGGCGGGCGACCGCAAGCGGTCGAGTTCATCGGCGAACGGACGGTCGTCGTCTCGAACTATTTCTCCAACAGCGTGCAGGTCGTCGATCTCGATGCGCGCGAAGTGACGAAGGCGATCGCGCTGGGAGGGCCGGTCGAACCGAGTCTCGCCCGTCGCGGCGAACACATCTTTTTCGACGCCGATCGATCGATGCACAGTTGGTATAGCTGTCACACCTGCCACACGGACGGCCACACGGCGGGACAAGTCTTCGACACGAGGAACGACAAAACCTACGGCACTCCCAAACTGACCCCATCGTTGCGTGGAGTCGCTGAGACGGGTCCATGGACGTGGCACGGCTGGCAGACTGACCTGCATGACGCGATGAAGCGGTCGCTCTCCGAAAGCATGGCCACCAAGCAGCCGATCACCGACGAAGACGCCGCCGCGATGGTCGCGTACCTCAAGACGCTCGACCATCCGTCCAACCCGCGAGCTTCCACCCAGGACGAGGCCCTCGCCAGGAAGATCGAGTTCGGTCGCAAGCTCTTCACTGGCAAGGCGGCCTGCGCAAGTTGCCACTCGGGCACGCAGTTCACATCGGGTGAAACGTTCGACGGCAAGGTTGAAGACAAAAAAGATCGCGATCCGAACTACAACCCGCCTACATTGCGCGGCCTCGCGTCGCGCAGACGTTTTCTCCACACCGGCAAAGCCCGTTCGCTCGATGCTGTTCTCACGAAGCATCATCGCCCCGAAGACCTCGTCGGAGAGAGTCTCTCCGGTGAAGAACGCGAGTCGCTGATCGAGTACCTCAAATCTCTGTGACGAACCGCGCCTCTTCTTCATCGGATCTCGAAATGTCCTTCGACGAAATTTGCATTCACATCGTCGCCACACTGCGCGAGCATGCCGTCAAGCTGGTGACGGGCTTCGTGCTGATGGCAGTCGGATGGTACGTCGGCAAGCGGCGAGCGACGGCTCATTGGAAGAAGCAGGAGTTCTTCGATCGGCTCAACGTGTCGCTGAATACGATTGACGGCGGGACGCTGAAGATTCGGACGCTCAGTGAGAAACGGTGCGAGGAAGTCTTCTTGAACTCCGTCGCGGCGGACACGGTCCAGAAGCTGGCTCATCGAACAACGGCCAATGATCCGGTGTTGCCGATCCCGCTGAACGACTCGTGGTTCTTTCTGAACGCGGTCCTGAACGATCTGTCCGAGCAGTTCGCGACAGGGCTGATGAAACACGATATGGGTGCGCCGGTGACGACGGCGGTCTACCTCGTGGCCTTGACCTGCGAAGCGGCGGGCGACATGAAAACTCGCAAGATTCGGGCGATGGTCACCAAGAAGTCGCTACTGACGAACCTGCCCGCCGAGATGCCGAAGTTGGAGTCGCGGCATCACAGCACACGCTGGCAAACGCTACAATTCTTGGCGGCCGAGTACGCGCGCCATCCGCAGCGATTTCTGGAAGTCGAGCTTTGCGTGTGACGTTGTGAACTGTCACGAAAAATTCCGGCTTCTTCCCTCGACTCTCTCCAAGAGCATCTTTCGTTCAGGCCCCACAAAACTCGATCTGCCCTTTCTCTGCGGGACGTTCGAGTTGGGTGACGCGCGCGGGCAAAGCATTGCGGATACCCGCAGTTTGCGGTATTCCGATGCCACGCAGTGCGAGCGGTCTTGCGGAGGTGGTGCTTGATTTCTTGGCGGGTTTCAAATTGGGACGGGCCGTAGAGTTGGAGGAGCATCTTGGACGCCGAACGTTGGACAACCCTCAGTTCCGTAGAGATTCCAATCAACCTCGTGTTGGTTGTCGAGGACGATGCCGACGCCGCCGAGATGCTCAAGTCCATGCTGGAACGTGAGGGAGTCAAGGTGCGTGTCGCCAAAGAAGGGGGACAGGCTCAAGCCACGTTCGTCATGCAGAAGCCGGACTTCGTCATCTTGGATCTGATTCTGCCCGGCGAAAGCGGCTTTGAAATTTGTGAGCGACTGAAGAACACCGACGACACCGTTCCTGTCCTGATCGTGACCGCCATCGATCGGCCGGACGCGAGAGAACTGGCTGAGCGGGTTGGTGCCGATGGCTATCTCGCCAAGCCCTACGAACCACGGCACCTGCTGGAGAAGATGCAGGAAGTCGCCAAGCGAGTCTGGGAACGAACGCACCTCGATCACGAACCTGATCCGACGCGAGTCCGATTCAATTGCTCGTGCGGTAAGAAGTTCAAGGTCAGTGCCTCGCACAAGGGAAAGAGTCTGACCTGTCCTCAATGTGGCGAGCCGCTCGTCGTGCCGCGCGGTTAGCTGTCTGTTCGAGTAAGTCGTGGCACGGGCGGCGCGCCGGTGCTGCTCAACGGTCAATGCGAGCAAACACATGGCAGAACTCATCATTCACGTGGGAAAGTTGCAAGGCAAACATCTCGTCCTGCCCGACCGAGAATTGATCGTTGGTCGAGACGAAGAGTGCCACATGCGGCTCACTTCAAACCTCGTCAGCCGCCAGCACTGTATCTTGGATGTCGGTCCTCACGGAATTCGCGTGCGCGACTTGGGCAGTCAGAACGGAACCTACGTCAACGATGTGGCCATCACCGAGCCGCTGTTGTTGCGAGCGGGGGACATCCTGAGAATTGGTGCCGCTGTGTTTCAAGTTCCCGAAGCCGATTCGGCAACTCCGAAACCGAAAGCCAAGAAACCGGACAAGAAGATTTCGGATGCGGACATCGCCGACTGGCTCACCGACGACGATTCCGCAACCGGCCCGCGCGGCCCCGGTTCCACGGTGATTCATGGGCGCGTTCCCGTCGCACCGGAGACGCCCACCACCGAATCGACCCCGCCAGTGGAGGCCGCTCCCGCTCCCGTCCTCTCCGTTGCTCGCCCGCCCGTCGCGAAGAAGCCCGTGTTTCGCACGGTAAAGGAAGAGGCTGACGAAATCATTCAGAAGTACTTGGTCTCACTTCAGCCGGACCAAGATGAGCCGGTGTGATCGCACGCTGTTGGATGTGTGGGGTACGATTTTCACGATTTTATCGTGCTCGAAATTTGACGAAAACGGCCCCACATTTTTCAACTGTCTCTTAGGATCGTCGCATCAATCCCTAACTTCCCCTGCTTCAATGTCATTTTTGTTTGTGGAGTCCCCGTCATGCGCCGTCTGATGTTCTGGTCGAGTCTCTCCCTGTCGCTACTGAGTTCTTTGCCGATGCTGCGAGCCCAGCCTGCGCCGCCGGCTCTGGATGCGAAGCAGGCGGACGCGGACTTCGCGTTTCAAGGTGAATACGCGGGGACCATTGACGTGGATGGCGCGTCCACCAAGGTTGGTATCCAGGTGATCGCACTCGGGGGCGGGAAGTTTCACGCCGTCGGACACATTGGTGGGCTACCCGGCGACGGCTGGGACGGGCAGGAAAAGAAAGAGGCGGATGGCGAAGTGAGTAACGGCACGCTCACGATCACCGGTAACGGAGCGACGGTCCTCATCAAGGATGGGGCCGCGGTCATCCAGACGAATGATGGTGCGAAGCTGGGTGAACTCAAGCAGGTCACTCGCAGCAGCTCGACGCTTGGCCAGAAGCCGCCACAGGGCGCGATCGTGCTGTTCGATGGTTCCACCGCCGACAATTTCCAAGGGGGCAAACTCGACGGCAATCTGCTGGTGCAGGGTGTTACCAGCAAGCAGAAATTCCAGAGTTATTCGATGCACCTCGAATTCCTGCTGAGCTACATGCCGACCGCGCGCGGTCAGGGACGCGGCAACAGCGGCTGCTATGCGCAGGGACGTTACGAAGTGCAGATCCTCGACTCGTTCGGCCTCACGGGTGAACACAATGAATGCGGTGGCATCTATTCGATTAAGAAGCCCGACGTGAACATGTGCTTCCCGCCGCTGTCATGGCAGACCTACGACATCGACTTCACCGCCGCCAAGTATGACGACGCGGGCAAGAAGCTCGCAGATGCCCGACTCACGGTGAAGCACAACGGCGTGGTGATTCACAACGACGTGGCCGCGCCGAAATCGACGACGGCTGCTCCCGTCAGTGAGGGGAAAGAACCCGGGCCGATCCATCTGCAAGACCACGGCAACCCGATCCGGTTCCGAAACATCTGGGTCGTCGAGAAGTGATCCGCGACCGCGACGTAGGACGGGCACTGGTGCCCGTCTGAGACAAATACGACACGGATGGCAACAGACGACGAACGTGTGGCTGGGGTCCGCGCTTCGCGGCCCCCAGCGGAGAACGTGTGCCACTTCGCTGGGGGCCGCGAAGCGCGGACCCCAGCCACACATCTCGGGAAGTGATTTCTAGCCCGTTCCTTACTCGCCGTTCGAGGTGTCCACCGGATCGAAGGGGTCGGTCCACGACTTCGCTTCAGAGGGGGCTGACTCGGTGGCGCGAATCGTTCGCGCGGGGCGAGTCGCTGCCTCGCGAGGTATTCGCGTTGGACGTGCTTCTGGTGTCTTGGGCGAGTGGCTCTCATCGGCCAATTCGTCATCGAGACCAGCAAGCGGGTGATGCGAGAGAGTTTCGCGATGCCGCCGGGCAGTGACACGGATCGGTTGCGGCGCGTCCTCATCGAAGTCGCTTAGCGGATGCTTGGTCGCGTCCTCGACGAGTCGCGCCGGTGCCGAGTGCCCTGGGCGTGGTACCGATGCCGGTGTCACGCGCCGTGACGCACGCTTGGTTTGTTCGATTGTCGAGCCGCTCTGCTGTTCGAGCATCTGCTGAACGAGCTGTTCGAGTTGCTCGATCCGCTGCGCACTCGGTTCGCTCGATTCCGGTCCCTCTTCAAAATTGGCGAGTTGCACGCGGCCCGGTGTTTCATCGCGAGGCGCAGGCGATCCCGTTGCGGCCGTTTGAATTCCGGTCGCCGTCGGCTTCATCGTCTCACCCGCCATCGAGATCGTCGTGGTCCGACGCAGCGTTTGCGACGCGGCTTCGTTCGTCGCTTTCGCTTCCACGGCGGAGGGGAGTTGGCTCTCGGTATCACTGGCTTTCTTCGGACGACCGTCCAAGGGAACCATCGCCATGTCGGAGAAGACCGCAGGTTCGTCATCGGGCTTCAGACGGACTCGTAACGCGCACTTGGCTTCGTAGGTGCCGCGACGCGTATACGGAACAAACACACTGTACGTCGGGCCAAGTGTTCCCTTTGTCAGATGTGGTGCCCAAGAGCCAGTGTCGAAGTCGTATTGGTGAATTGGCTTCGTCTGTTCTTCGTCAGTGCCCTGATCGTCGAACAGGTAAATGCGGACATCACCTTCCACCATGACCGGTAGCGAATTGCGGCCAGCTAGAAACAGAATCTGACCGGCAAAGCCCCGGCAAGGCATTCCGCTGGAATCGCGTCCCTCGGAAGGTTGCCAGATGCAGATGACTTGCGTGACTGGATTGCGAGCCGTCGCCGTTTGCATCCGGTCTTTACCAAATGGCATGTGAAACGTCGCGCAGCCGACGGAGGTCCATAGCAGACCGCACGACAACAGGACCGTCAGAATTCGAGAGGCTCGCGACATGGTTGAGACTTCCTAGGGAGCGGGGCCGCAATCACTTTCCAATGTGGTGTGGTTAAGTCCGTGAGCGGCATGGCACTAAGTGGACTCGCAATGAAATCTCGGCAGGCGAGCCGGGTGGCTAGTGCCGTGCCGCTCACGAGACGTGATTGCGGCCGCTCTTGAAAGCGATCTCACTTTCGTCTGCCCCAGCCGCTTGAGGTTGACTTCGTCGTCGGCTTGATGCTGCCGGTGTTCTTGGCTCGGTTGTCAGAAACGCTTTCCGCGCTGGCTTGTTGAACTTGATTCGGGCTGTTGTCTTCTTCAGTAAATTTAAGCCGTGATGCACTGGCTTGGCTGACCGCCGGGTCGTGGATGATCGGCAGGTTTGAGCCACCGCGTCGCGTCATCGGCATGGATGGCAGCGGCACTTCGGGAACCGCCGGTCCTGACGGAATCCCGCTGCCGGTCGTTCCACTGCCGGGAGCCGATCCACTCGGTCCATACCAAGGCGAACCGTTCTCATCGAAGACTTGATCGGGGCCGGGTAACGCTCGCAGCGGGCCGTGAACATTTTCGGCTTCGCTTTCGATGTAGTGCAGTCGGCCCATCTCGACATCTTTGATCGACTCCTCATCCATCGGCCCACCAATGACGCGCGGAGTCAGGAAGACCAGCAGTTCCACTCGGCGTGTCGTGCGTGAGTCGTAGCGGAACGCTGCTCCAACCAGGGGAAGGTCTCCGAGGAATGGCACCTTGTTGGTGAACGCTTCATCACGAGTATTGATGAGTCCGCCGATGACTACGGTTTGGCCTGTCTGAACGCTGATCGTGGTGTTCGCCCGGCTGATGTCGAGGATCGGAGATTCGATTGTCCGCCCAGCAGTATCCGTCGAGATTGGCACGCCTTCGTTGCGGTACTGGCTCCGCTGTGCGGAGAGTTGCATGAAGACTTGGCCATCCTGTGTGACACGAGGAATACAGATGAGTTGGATTCCGACATCGCGTGGAGTCACGGTGGGAACGTTGACTCCCGCCGTCCCCTGGGGCGTGAACCCTGTCACAACGGGAATGCTTTGACCGCTGAAGATCTCTGCCTGCTGATTGTCGAGTGCTCGGATTTGCGGGCGACTCAGAATCTGAATGCGTCGATGAGCCGAGAGCGCACGCAACAAGGCATTGACCGATTCCGAACCGGCCGACAACACCAGTCCCCCAAATCCCAAGTCTCCATTAACACGGCCGAGTGAGAAGTTACTCAATCCCTGCGATGCCACGTTGGCGGGACTGGCCGCTAAGTTGTTCCCCAATGGGAGGGACGGATTGTTAAAGTTGAATCCAGGTTGACCTGACTGTGACAAAACATTTTGCGAAGTCGTCTGGGTTCCATTGGGAGCGGTCGTCGTTGTCGTCAAGACTGTCGGGGCGTCTTTCAGACTTCGACTGAACAGAATCGAATCTTGAAAGCCCAGTTCGATGCCGAACTCGTCGGTGTTGCTCAGTTCCACTTCTACGAGCAGCGCTTGGATGACGACTTGACGCGGCGGAGTATCCAGTTGCTTGACCATCAATTCGATGTCGTCGAAGTAACGCGGCGTCGCGCTGACCAGCAGGCTGTTGGTGGCCGTGTCGGCGACGACGATGACTTCGCGTTCGAGTTGCTCCACAGAACTGACCAGATTGGGATCGTTCTGCTGGAGGTCGCGCTGTGAGGTGTAGAACTGAGTGATCTCGGTGGCGACTTGTGCGGCCGGGCTGTTCTGCAACCTCAACACCCGCGTCTTGCGTGCTCGCAGGTCGCTTTCATCCAGCCGCAACAGGATCGCCTCGACGACGCGCAGCGAATCGGCGGCACCGGCGGCAATGATGCTGTTCGTCCGCTTATCGACTGAAAACTTGAGTGGCACCAAGCTGGCGCTGGCATCGTCGGCTCCGGCCAAAGCCAGGCCCTGTTGCTGACGTTGATTGCCGCCGCCGGTTTGTGTCTGGCCGTTGAACAGCGCGTTGAGTTGCGTGACCATCAGCTCCGCGTCGGCGTTGGCCAGCGTGAAGACTTTGATTTCCGAGACCGTTGAGGTCGGTTTGTCGAGCTGTTTGACGAGTTCCTCGATCAGAGCCATGCTCTGCTCGGAGGCGGATACGATCAGGCTGTTGGCCCGCGCGTCGGGTGTGACACGGATGTCGGAGAGGACGCCCGATTGCAACTCGCGGTCGCCCGCTTTGTCTGTCACCAGGAATTTCAATACTGCCGATTTCACGTTTTTGAATTGCTCATCGACTTGGCCGACATTCAGCCCCTGCAAGGCTCCCTGTCCACCACCACCGCCGGAACTCGACGTGGGAGGCGCGATCACGCTTTGAATGGCAGCGTTGATGACGGCCGCGAGATCGTTGGCCAATGCACTCTTCAGCGGAAAGATTTTCAGCGAACTGGCGGCGGAAGGGTCGCGTTCGAGCTTCTTGATGAGCGCCTCGATCTCGTCCAAGTCGCGAGGTTGTGCTCGCACGATGACCGAGTTCGTTCGCGAGTCGGATGTGACCAACACCTTCACACCGAGGTTCTTCCGTTCCTCGTAGAACTTCGTGATGAGTTCCTCCACTTGAAGCGCGATCGCACTCTTCAAGTGGAAGACTTGGAATTCGGTCTCGGGATCGACCGGTCGATCCAGTTCTTCGGCCAGATCGAGGATCGCGTTGAGGTCCGCTTCCGGTGCGACGATCAGCAGTGAGTTCGGCTTCGTGATCGGCAGGATCGCCGCACTCTGACGTGGCTGAGTCGCCTTGCCGGGAAACTTGGTCAGCCGCTCGTAAACCGTCGTCAGCAATTCAGCCAGAGACTCCGCATCGACGTTCTTCAGATGGAGCAGATGGACTTGCGGGGCGGTCGCTTCACTGAGCTTCTCCAGCTCGCGAATGACCTTCATGACTTGCTCCACATCCTTCTCGTTGCCGCGAATAATCAGCACGCCGAGATCGTTGACCGACTCGATGGCCACTTCCCCTTTCAGCGTGCCGATGGCATCGCCGAGAGCGGGAGGCATGACCTGCCGCCCTCCGCGCTGAACGGCTGGCTCCGCCTCGCGTGCTTTCGAGTTGGGCTTGGAGCCGTCCTGATTCGCGGCGCGAAGGCGCTCGATTTCGGCGGGCAGTTGATGAGCAATCTGGCAAACGTACTTCGTCGTGGCGGTGACTTGAACCGGAACTTCGGCATCAAACGGACGATCCAACGTGCGGAGCAGTTTCAGCGTGGCATCGCTCTCGGTGCGAGTGCCGACGATCAGCAACTCATCGCTCGCCTCGTCGATGGCAATCGTGAAGCTTGGGCCACCGTTGGCCAATCGTCCGGCCGCTTTGAGATCGTCTTGGTTGGAAGCCACTTCCGACGCGATACGGAACGCGGGGAGACCGTTCGGGCCGTGTGAGACCAACTGGGCGCGCGGCTTCAATGTGCGGTAGATCTGCTTCGACAGATCGACTGCCGAGCGGTGCTTCGGTCGAAAGACAACCTGCGATCCCGGCTGTGATCCACGGGCAACCGGTTCCTCAATGAGCCGCGCCGGGGCTACGGCATCGGCGGTTGAAACACGTCGCGTCGTGTTGCTATTCGATTCGGCAGACACATCGTCGTGCGAAACCTGTCTGACCGGCCGCCTCTCGTTGCGGCGCGGCGCGGTGTCGCGAACCAACTCTTCCCGAGCTTCGTCGCGCACGGTGATGGCCTCGACACGGCGTTCGTAGGGCGATGGTGCGGACTGCGGCGACATCCGGTTCGGATCGTTCACCTTCTCGCCACTGTCGTCCTTTGTGATGGTGATCGGTTGATAGCGCGGACGCTGTGAGGGAAGGTCGAGCACGACTAGAAAGTCGCCCTTTTCGATCAGCCGAAAGCCGAGCGGTTCGATGTCCTTGTTGATGATCCGCACGGCGTCGTGCCGCGAGTACTCGGTGGAATCGCGGCGACTGAAGCGTCCCTTGGGAACGCGATCCGCAATGAGTTGCGATCCCGTCGCTTCGGCCACGTCCTTGAAGACCGTCTCCCACGGCGAACTGAAGTAGTTCAGCTTGACCGTCTTGTCCTGCACTTCCGGCGAGAAACCCGACGCCGACTGCTTCGATGCCTTGTCGAACTTCGTTCCTGCGGATGCGAGCTTCGCGCTGGGCATGTCGAAGCCTCCTCCGGCCGTCCACAACAGCAGCGAAGAGGCCGTCGCCACGGAAAGACTCTGAATCGCCAGAGTCATCGGGCGTCGAACGCTGCGATCTTTTCGAGGTTGGAATGCGTCCATGCTGAACCTGTGAAGTGCGAACTTGGAGGAGTTGATTCACCACGATGCACCGTCAGCGCAGTCGTAGTAATCGGATTTATCGGCAAGGTTTCACACAGGCTTGACCAGAAACTCTCCCCAGTCACTCCAAATTAAGGTCGGGGTCAGGATGAAGGCCGTGAACGGAACATTCTCCTGCCGATCAGCCGCCCAACTCCGGCACGACTCGCCGAACGGGCTTCCGACAAGCAGGCAAGCGGCACGGCGTCAGCCGTTCTTCGTTAGGCGAGCGGCAAGAAAAAGCGCACCCATCGAAGCCTGACGCGCAAGCGAAGGACGTTCGATATCCGAACCTTCGCTTGCGCGTCAGGCTTCAATGACCAGCATGACAACTTCTGACGATCCCCTGTCTCAGTCCGCCTCGACCAGTTTCACGCCGAAGTAGTCGTGGATGAACTGCCGCCGATCACCTTCATGCCGGACGAGTTGAACCAGCGCGAGTAGCTTCATTTGGTCCCGCTTCAACTTTGCCGCGAGCCGTTCCGCGTCGAGCAACTCGGCGGGAATTTCACCGGTGACATGGAGCTGCATCGGCTCCCAATCCCCTTCTCTCACGGTTCCTTCGATCGCGCCGTAGCGTTCGAGCATCGCGAGGGCTGCTTCGAGCCGACGGTCGTGCTTCTGTCGCGCGTGCAATTTCTCGCGCATCCATTCGAGACCGAAGGACGCGACCTGTTCGGTGTCATGGACGAGCAGATCGTAGACTCGTTCGTAGAAGAGCGGATCGGGATTCGACCAACGGATGAACTCCATCTGCGTCGAAAGGTCCGCCTCCTCGTACAGCAACACGCAGTCGGCTGGCTGGCCGTCTCGCCCTGCACGGCCGATCTCCTGATACCACGCTTCCATCGAGCCGGGGATTTCGGCGTGGATGACGAAGCGAATGTCCTCCTTGTCGATCCCCATGCCGAACGCAGGCGTCGCCAGCACAAGCGGGCAGCGGCTCTGCATGAATTCATTCTGGATGCGCCGCCGCTGCTGGCGATCGAGATCGCCGTGGTAGTTCACATGCGGAACGCCTTGTTTGCGCAGCAGTTCACTGAACCGTTCGAGCGTGCGGATCAGCGTGAAGTAGACGATCCCGCTCCCCGTTCCCGCCGGATGCCGTTCGCGCACGGCGGCGATCTGTGCGAGCTTCTCTTCGTCGCCCCAGACCTCTTCGACCGCGAGCTGCAAGTTGGGCCGGTCGATCCCCTCGTGATAGAGGACGATCTCGTCCGGTTGCAGGCCGAGTTGCCCCACAATGTCGGCTTGAACTTCCGGCGTGGCGGTGGCCGTGAGTGCGATCGTGGTCGGGTTGCCAAGCTGCGATCGGAACTCGCCGAGTCGTGTGTAGTCAGGGCGAAAATCGTGGCCCCACTCACTGATGCAGTGCGCCTCATCGACGGCGAGCAGCCTCACGTCGCGGCGGCCGATCGCTTCGACGAACTCCGGCTTGCGAAACCGCTCCGGCGTGACGTACAGCAACGGATGCCGCCCTTGGGCAATGCTCGCGTACCGTGCCACACGTTCCTCGCGCGACAGTGACGAGTTGATGAACGTCGCATCAATGCCGCGCCGTCGCAGAGCATCGACCTGATCCTTCATCAGCGCGATCAGCGGCGAGAGGACCAGCGTGATTGGCTCGCGCCGTGAACCGTCCGAGTGGCCCGATCCTTCCGTGTCTCGCGACGCAGCCAGTTCCTGCAGCATCAACGCGGGAATTTGATAGCACAGCGACTTGCCTCCCCCGGTCGGCATCACGACGAGCGCATGCCTTCCCGCCAGGACGCGGCGAATGATCGCCTCCTGCGGGCCTCGAAACGAAGCAAACTGAAAATGCTGAGCGAGTACGTCGATCGGTTCCATGCCCCAAGATGTGACGCATCCGCCGCGCTGAAGCAAGAGTCGCGCAGGACGCCGCACCTGTTCGCCATCGCGGACGCCTCGGGCTACAACTCGCGCGGTCTGACGTGAAACTCCACGTGGCCAAAGCTGAGAGATTGGCGAGCCGCATGCCGTAAGGCTGCTGGTTCTTAGCCGTCGCAGGAAACCCGTGGCCTTACGGCACACGGCTCGCCTCGAACATCTCACTCATGGCCGTGCGAGGTATAAACGGCTCCACTTCACAGCGAGAGATCAAGAAAGCCGCCGATGCAGTACGAAGTCGAACTCAAATTCCCGTTGGCCGCCCCAACTGAAATCGTTGCGAAACTGACAAGCCTCGGAGCCGTCGCCGCATCGCCCGTCGAGCAGGTGGATCGTTACTTCAACCATCCGTCGCGCGACTTCAGTCAGACAGACGAAGCGTTCCGCATTCGTTCTGCGGGCGACGCCAACTGCATCACGTACAAGGGAACGAGAGTCGATTCACTCACGAAAACGCGGCGTGAGATTGAAATCGCGTTTGCAGACGGTTCCGACGCGGCGAGTCAGATGGCCGAGGTCTGGCAAACGCTCGGCTTTCGCTTCGTCAGCGAAGTCCGCAAGACGCGCACGCCACTGACGCTCGATTGGCGGCAGCGCACGTATGACATTGCCCTCGACGTAGTCCCGCCGCTCGGCATGTTCCTCGAAATCGAACTGCTGGCCGATGAAGCGGGCCGAGTTGCGGCGGGCGATGCGATTCTGGCACTGGCTCGCGAACTGAACCTCACCCATCCGGAACACCGCTCGTACCTCAAGCTGCTGCTCGGCCTGTAGGTCGAGTACGACTGACGTGACCGTCGCGTCGAACAGAAGCCGAACAGTGGTGTGTGGAACCTCGCCGGAATCAGGAGTATTCTTCCGACACATCCGAGGCGGGTCTCGGGTGCGTGATGTCCTGTCGGTCATTCGATCATTCAGTTCAGGAGAGTAGTCATGTCAAACAAGGCGAAGCAGCTTCCTCGGCGTCAGTTTTTGAAGGCCGCACTTTCGACGGCGGGGGCCGCAGTGCTGGCCCCCACGATCATCCCCAGTTCGGCCTTGGGGCTGGACGGCGCGGTTGCTCCCAGTGAGCGAGTTGTGATTGGCGGGATCGGCATCGGCAACCGGGGGACATACGATCTCGGGTGCTTCTTGGAACAGAAGGACGTTCAGTTTGTCGCCGTTTGCGACATCAAGGAAAAGCGTCGAACTGCGGTCAAGAAAATCGCCGACGAGAAGTACGGCAACGAGAACTGCGCGACCTATATCGACTTTCGCGAACTGCTCGATCGCAAGGACATCGACGCGGTGTTGATTGCCACGGGACCGAACTGGCATGCCACGATGGCGATGAACGCGGCCAAGGCCGGCAAGGACATGTACTGTGAGAAGCCCGTCACGAAGAACATCTCGCAAAGCCTGATCCTCGCCGAAACGATGCGCCGCACAGGCCGCGTGTTCCAAGCGGGAACTCAACGCCGGAACCTGCCTCACTTCGCGTTTGCCTGCGAGTTGGCTCGCACCGGGAAACTTGGAAAGCTCAAGAAGGTCTACGCTCATCCAGCGGGGATGCAGGCCCTGATGAGCGGCTGGCTGATTCCCGAAACCGAACCTGACAAAGAGGTCGTCGATTGGAACATGTACCTCGGCCCCGCAGCTTGGCGACCGTTCAATGCCAAGCTGCTCGACGGTTTCAATTTTGAAAAGGGAGGCGGCTTCATCGGTGCCTTCAACGGCGGCGGCGTTCTCGAATGGGGTTCGCACTGCGTGGACCTCTGCCAATGGGCCGTCGGCGATTGTCCGCCGCCGGTCGAATACAACGCGCCGAAAGACGGCGAGCTTGTCGCGCGCTACGAGAACGGCTGCGAACTGATCTTCCGTGAGAAGGGCTGGATTCCGCTCGGCTCGTGCCCCGTCCGGTTCGAGGGAGAGACCGGCTGGGTCGAAGCGGGCGACAGCGGCAAGATGGTGTTGAGTTCGCCCGAGTTGCTCGCCGGACGTGAGGTTGCCGAAATCGGCGGCTATCCGGCAACCTTCCATGTGCGCGACTTCCTCGACTGCGTGAAGACGCGCGGCTTGCCCAAGGGGAACGCCGACGCGGCATGTAACGCTCACATCGCCTGCCACGCCGCGAACGTCGCGCTCTCGTTGGGTCGCACTGTGAAATACGACAACAAAACGAACGAGTTCATCGACGACGTTCAGGCCAACCGCTTCCGATCCGAGGCGCTGCGCGAACCGTGGCGGCTGTAAGGTGATTTAGTTTTCAGTGTTCAGTTTTCCGAACGAGAAGCTTCGGCCCGAATTGAACACCCAACGAAAATCACTGTGCG
>JAYVDI010000450.1:0-77628 GCA_043749505.1 Schlesneria sp.
GCACCACAGAAGAGCGGAGTTACGAATCCTGTTGCTGGTCATGGGCGACATCGTACCGGAGCGGTTCCATCGTGAAGGACGCTCGGCCTTGGGAGAGGCTGCGGACAGCTGTCGAGTAGCCGAACATTTTCGCTAGGGGGACTTCGGCGATGATGACGACTAGGTGGCCGCGCAGTTCCGTGTTGACGATGATTGCGTGGCGTGCGTTCAGATCGGCGGAGATGTTGCCCACGAAGTCGCTTGGTGTGACGACTTCCAACTTCATGACCGGCTCCAATAGCGTGGTGCCGACCGCTTGCAGAGCCTGACGAACGGCATCGGCCACCGATGCGCGGATCGCTGTTTCGGTGGTCTCGCCCTCGACGAAGTGAGCATCGACCGCGACGGCCTTCACGTTGATCATCGGGTAGCCGATCACACCACCTCCCTTGAGTTCGTCTCGCAGGGCCTGCTGAAAGATGACGGCCAACTCTGGTGGGAGAGCGTTGGGTTTCAGCTTGCTCGTGACGGTGATCCCGGCGTCACTCGGATCGGGTTCGAGCAGGATGGTCACTTTCGCGAACTGCCGGACACCGGCGTGTTGGCGATCGAACGTCCCTTCCTGTTGGACTTTGGCCGAGATCGTTTCGCGATACGTCACGCGCGGCTTGTGAGTCCGCATCTTGATGTGGAAGTCGCGCTCCATCCGCTTGCTGATGATTTCGAGATGCAGCTCGCCCATACCGCTAATGATCGTCTGCCCGGTCTCTTCGCTGATCTTGGCAGAGAACGTCGGGTCTTGCTTGACCATCACTTTCAGCGTCTCTTCCAGTTTCTTGCGATCGGCCGAGGTCTCCGGCTCGATGGCCATCGAGATTACCGATTCAGGGAAGCGGATCGATTCGAGGACGATGCCGTTCGCCTGGTCACACAGCGTGTCGCCCGTGACGGCGTCTTTGGGACCGACGACACCGACGATGTCTCCGGCCGACGCTTCGTCCAGTTTCTCGCGCGAGTCGGCCTCCATTCGCCAGAGCTGGCTGATCATTTCCTTGTCGCCCGTACGCGGGTTGAGGACTCGCGAACGGCTCTTCATCACGCCCGAGTAGATGCGGACGAAGTACAACTCGGAATGCTCGTCAGCATGAATCTTGAAGACGAGTCCGCAGAAGGGTTCCTTGTCGGATGGCTGGCGGACCTCGATCTTGTCGGCCTTCTTGGGGCTGGGATTCTTTCCCTGAACGGGCGGCACGTCGAGGGGGCTGGGCAAGTATTGCACGACAGCATCAAGGATCGGCTGCACGCCGATGTAGTCAAGCGACGAACCGCACAACACCGGCTGAAGCTGGTAAGACACGACCGCCTTCCGCAACACGCGGTGAATCTGGTCTTCGGGCAGATCGCCGGTTTCGTCGTAGATCGCGAAGGCGTCGTCGTCGAGCAGAGCGATCGCGTCGATCAGTTTGCCGTGCCATTCCTCGGCCCGCAGTTGCTCGTCCTCGGGGATCGGTTGCACGTCGATCACCGTCCCCTGCTCTTCCGTGTTGAAGTACAGCGCCTTCATCTGAATCAGGTCGATGATTCCACGAAAGCCCTTGGGGTTGGTAATCGGTCCTTCACCGATTGGAATCGAGATCGCAACCGGATTCGCTTTGAGTCGTTCGATCAACTGCTGGAACACGCGATCAAAGCCAGCTCCGATCCGGTCCAGCTTATTGATGAAGCAGACTCGCGGGACGTGATACTTATCCGCCTGACGCCACACCGTTTCGCTCTGGGCTTCCACACCTTCGACCGCACTGAAGACCACGACCCCGCCGTCGAGGACTCGCAGACTGCGTTCGACTTCGGCTGTGAAATCGACGTGGCCGGGCGTGTCGATGATGTTGATCGTGTGACCCAGCCATTTGCACGATACGGAGGCCGAATAAATCGTGATGCCGCGTTTGGCTTCTTCGGGATCGAAGTCGGTGACGGTCGTGCCGTCGTCCACGTTCCCCATGCGATGGGTCACGCCCGCGTAGAAGAGGATACGTTCGGTGGTCGTCGTCTTGCCCGCATCAATGTGTGCGATGATGCCGATGTTGCGAATCTGTTCGATGGCGGAGGTCATGGTTGGCTCAGGGCGGTGAGGCGTGGGCAAGAGGAAAAGGCGGAACCACTGATGACACAGAGATCACGGATTAGACGAAGACCAAAAACTCTTCTCTTTTCCCGCTTCATCCGTGGTCAGTCTTTTACATCATCAATTTGTGTCATCGTCTGGCTCTGAATTGCGATCGAGACGACATGAAGTCGCAAACGTGTAGTACGAGTCAGCTAGGGCGCGTCCCTCATCCCTTCGCATACCGCCCGACCTTGTTGATCCGGCCGTGGATGTCGTTCAGGATCCAGTGGAAGGCGACGAGGTGGACTGACTCAACCAGCCCCATGTCGTCGAGTGGAACATGCAGGTTCTGTTTGCCGAGTAGCTTCAACTTGCCGCCGTCATAGCCGGTGATGCCCCACGTGGTGAGATCGTGTTTGTTGGCCCATTCGACGGCATTCAGAATGTTGGGGCTGTTGCCGCTGCCGCTGATTGCGATCAGAACATCTCCCGGCGACGCAAAGTTTTTAAGCTGCTGAACGAAGACTTGATCGAACCCCTCGTCGTTGCCCCACGCCAGAATGTACGGCGTGTTGTCGGTGAGGCTCAGTACCTTGAGCCGCTTCACGCCGTCCTTCATGAAGTCCTTCCGATCGAGCGTGCTCTTGCCGAGGTCTTCGCAAAAGTGGGAGCAGTTCGAGCCGCTGCCGCCGTTGCCGATCAGGAATACGAAACGACCGTTCTCGTAAGCCGAGTAGATGGCGTCGGCCAGTCCCTCAATTTGCGAGACATCGAGCGTGTCGAACACCTCGGCACAACGCTTGAGATATTGAATCGGGGTAAGTTGTGTACCGAGCATGAGAGAACCTTGGTGGTTTGTAGGATGGGCACTCCTGCCCGTCCGGCTGTTAGTTTTGGTGCTTGATCGTTGGCCGACTGAAAAGAGCGGACGGGCAAGAGTGCCCATCCTACAAATCAACTCGCTGACTTCGCCGCGATGACCTTGTCGAGTTCATCCTTCAGTCGCGGCAGGATCGCGTCGTAGGGGAAGGCTCCCAATTCGAGAGGGCCTTTCTTGAGGTTGACGAAATTGGGACCGCACCAGAGGCCGAGATCGGCGTCGTCGGTTTCGCCGGGGCCGTTTACACGGCAGCCCATCACGGCGATCGTGACTGCATAATCCTTCGCGTAGGCGGTCATCTCTTTGACCTGCTGGGCGAGGTCGATGAACGCTTCGTTCTCAACGCGCGAGCAACTCGGGCAACTGATGATGTTCAACGTCGGCAGGCCGTAGTCCACGAACGACCTTACGCGACCGGCCGCGATGTCAGCGAGAATCTTTCGTCCCGCGTCGATCTCCTCCGACTTGCGCGAGTTCGGCACCGTCAGCGACACACGAATCGTATCGCCAACTCCTTGCGAGATCAGTTGCTCGAACGCGATCCGCGTCTTGAGGATTCCATCCGGCGGCATCCCCGCTTCAGTCACACCGAGGTGCAGTGGCACGTCAGGGCGTTTCTCGGCGAAACGCTTGTTCCCTTCGATCACCTTCATCGGGTCCGAGTCCTTTATCGAGACGCAGTACCGCGTGAAGACGAGCGAATCGAGAAAGTCGCAGTGTTCCCAGGCACTCTCCAGCATCGGCGTGATCGAATCGGCGGGGTCGTACTTTTCCTTCTTGGCAGGATCGACCGACCCACAGTTTACGCCAACTCGCATCGCACAGTCGTGGTCACGAGCGACGTTGGCGAGATACTTCACCTTCTCCTGCCACGGCTTTTCTCGCTCGTGGTGGTAGAGGTGTCCGGGGTTGTATCGCAGCTTGTCCACGTGCGGCGCGACGACCTCGGCCAGACGATAGTTCTCTTGCAGATCGACGACGAGGTTGGCTTTCGTCTGCTTCCGAATCTCGATCAGCGCAGCGGCGTCTTTGGTGCTGTCCACGGCCACGCGAACAACATCGGCTCCCGCTTTGTAGAGGTCTTCAATCTGAGCGACTGTCGCGTCGATGTCCTGCGTGTGAGTCGCCGTCATACTTTGCACGGCGATGGGATTCCCAGCTCCGATCATGGCCGAACCAATCTTTACCGAGCGAGTCGGATTGCGCCGAAGTTCCACAGTTTCCTCCCTGACATTGCCAAACAAACAGACAACGACGACCAGCGGGTCGCTCACAAATGCCGGTTCCGTCCGGATTGTAGAAGGCCCATCAAAAGGCCCTTCGCGGACGGGCGGCATTGTCGAAAGGAGCCTTCCGTTTGGCAAGCCGCTGCGGCACGTCTCAGCGGCATTGATGCAGGGAGCGGCGGCGGCCAGAGCAGACGCGGATGCGTGATCAAAAAGACGTGTGGCCCATCTTCGATTGTCTTGGGCGAGCGGCCAGAAAAAGCTTACCCGTCGAAGTCTGACGCGCAAGCGAAAGACGCTCGACATCAGCAACTTCGCTTGCGCATCAGGCTTCAATTGCCGGAATGACAACTTCTGCAGCTCGCCTTGGGGAAGGAGACCTTCGGTCGGTCGTTTCGGCGGGGTCGGGAGACCCGCGCCGAACGGTGGCCGCAATCTTCCACGTCGAATGGACGCGTTGATTTCCACAAAACCGTTGCGACCGGAACAGGCGTTCAACACGAATGCCATGTTTCCTTTTTGCAACCCGCCGAACGTGAACTAGGTTTGCTTGGAGAGGCTGGACTGTGCCGGTTTTCGGTGAGTTCGGTTTCGCCCGTGTTGTTCCCCCCGAACAACGCTCTGCTCGATGACGATCCCCCCGTTCGGAGTTCACACAAGATGGCTGCCCCCAGTTCTGCTCCTCCTCGTGGCCGTGGTCCCGCTACTGAGTTGGACTTTGAGAGTCTCAAGCGGCTCATTCACGGCAAACTGGTCGAGAAACTCGACCTCTCACGCCTAGGTGATCTGCAGGGCGACACGCTGCGCCGCGAGATCCGCCTTGTCGTCGAGCATCTGTGCGACACCGAGAATCCCGCACTCAATCGTTCGGAACGCGAGCGACTGATTGAAGAGGTTCTCGACGAAACATTCGGCTACGGCCCGCTGGAGATTCTGCTGAAAGAGCAGGGTGTGGCCGACATCATGATCAATGGGCCCAAGAACGTCTTCATTGAAAAGAACGGCCGCATTCAGCGGTCGGAAGTGACGTTCCGCGACAATGCTCACCTGATGCAGATTCTCGATCGCATCGTCTCCCGCATCGGTCGCCGGTGCGATGAAACGTCGCCGATGGTCGATGCCCGTCTGGCAGATGGCTCCCGCGTGAACGCGATCATTCCACCGTTGGCACTCGACGGTCCCTCGTTGACGATTCGGCGATTCGGGTCGAAGCCGCTCGGTTTGGAAGACCTGATGAAATTCGGAGCCTTCACTCCCGAGATGGCGCTGTTGTTGGAAGGGGCGATCAAGGCTCGTCTAAACATCATCATCAGCGGCGGTACTGGGTCCGGAAAAACGACGCTGCTGAACACGCTGTCGAGCTTCATTCAGAACGACCAACGCGTCATCACGATTGAGGACGCGGCCGAACTCCAACTGCAACAAGACCACGTCCTGCGACTGGAGACTCGCCCCTCGAACATCGAAGGCAAGGGACGCGTCACAGCGACCGACCTCGTGAAAAACGCTCTGCGAATGCGACCCGATCGGATCATCATCGGTGAGTGTCGCGGTCCCGAATCGTTGGACATGCTTCAAGCCATGAACACCGGCCACGAAGGCTCGATGACGACGATCCACGCCAACACGCCGCGCGACGCCATGTCGCGATTGGAAACCATGATCGCGATGGGGGGCGTGGAACTGCCGATCCGTGCTCTGCGTCAGCAGTTTGCCGCCGCCGTCGATCTCATCGTGCAGGTGCAGCGTTTGCAGGGCGGACCACGCAAGCTGACCTACATCACGGAAGTGCTGAACATGGAACAGGACCAGATCGTGATGCAGGACATCTTCTTGTTCAAACAGGACGGCATTGACGAGAACAACCGGGCGTTCGGTCACTTTGAAGCGACCGGCGTGCGGCCTCAGTTTATGAGTCGTCTCGAAGGTGCGGGGGTCAAGCTGCCGTCGAACCTGTTCGCGGCGAGGCCACTCGGTAAGTGATGGACGGCGAGCGCGGTGGCGTCAGCCCCGCGCCTGTCCCAGAGATGCCGTTAATCGAGTTCGTTCAATTTTCAATCGTGACCGGGAGTGGATCAGATGGATCCGATCTGGATGATATCGGGGGCTGCGTTCGTTGGAGCGGCGGCACTTGCGTCGGCGATCTACACGATCGTCAACGAGGCGGGATCGACGCGCGCTGAAGACCGGCTTGATGCCTTGGCTGGCAGCAAGACTGCCGAAGCAGAAATCACGCGCAGCCTGATCAAGCAGGACATGGTTGGCAGCTCGAAGGGCAAGCCTTCGGCATTTGGAAAGTACTCGAAGAATCTTGGCAGTTGGGGCGTGTTTCTGGAACAGGCCGATTCCCCCATCGATCTTCAAGCACTCTTACTGCTTTCTTGCGCCGTCGGAACGGTGGGAGCGATCGCGGGACTCGTGCTGGATGTGCCAACACCGTTGCTACCGGTCTTCTTTGTGATGCTGGGTGCGCTGCCAACATTCTGGCTGTCGTTTCGACGTAAAAAGCGGTTCGCTCGGTTCGGTGCGCAATTCCCCGACGCGCTCTCACTGCTGGCGCGGGCACTTCGCTCCGGTAACAGCTTGAACGCGGGGATGCACATGATTAGCGAAGAAATGGCCGCACCGATTGGCGTCGAATTTCAAATCGCCTTCGAGGAGCAGAACCTCGGAATTCCCGTCGAGCAGACGTTGAAGAACATGATGAAGCGGATGCCGAACCTCGACCTGAAGTTTTTCATCACGGCGGTCTCGATCCAGCGACAAACGGGTGGCGATCTTGCCGAAATCATCGACAAGATTTGCGAGGTCGTTCGCGAGCGATTCAAGATTTTCGGCATGATCCAGGCATTGACGGGTGAGGGCCGTCTGAGCGGGGCGGTACTGATGGGATTGCCCATCGCACTGTTTCTCGCCGTCTACAAATTGAACCCAGATTACGTGATGCTGCTGTTCACGCATCCCTTCGGAAAAAAAATGGTCGCGGGGGGCATCGTGCTGCAAATTCTCGGAGCGGTGGTCATCCGGAAGATCATCGACATCAAAGTGTGAAGTCATTGGGGCTTGGGTTAAGACTAGCGGGTCGCGACCGAACGGTCACGACTCTCAACGGAAACAAAAATCATGGATCTTGCTGCTGTCATCCCGTGGGCGATTTTCGGAGCGATCACCGTGGCCCTGTGGGCGGTGATGAGTGCCTTCACGCCAGAAGAGTCGCGTGCCACCGAGCGACTTGACGAGCTGCGTGACCCGACATCGCGTGGCAAGAAGAAGTCGAAGAACGGCTTGGCCCGTGTTTTGGAATCGGCGGCTCCCGCGCTGGCGAAAGCCCTCGGTGAAAAATCCGATGTCGAACACAGCGAACTGGCCGTGCGGCTGGCCAATGCAGGCTTCAATCAGGCGAATGCGGGGCAGATGTATTTGGCCCTCAAGGTGGCGATGCTCGGCGTCGGTGCGCTCTCGGGCGGCGGGTACGGGATGCTCGTTTATGGGGCCTCCATGAGTGGCATGATGTCACTGGGGATCGCCGCAGGAGTGGGGTTTTTCGTCCCGGAGCTGGCGCTCAAGATCATGTCGGCGTCTCGCAAACAAAAGATTTTTCTGTCTCTGCCGGACGTACTCGATTTGCTCGTCGTCTGTGTGGAGGCGGGATTGGGGCTTGATGCTGGACTGCGGCGCATCAGTGAAGAGCTTGAAGACGTTCATCCGGAACTCTGTTCGGAAATCTCTCTATGCAACTTACAGGTTCAGATGGGACGCCCCCGTCGCGACGTGCTGCACGACTTTGGTCTGCGGACGGGAGTCGATGATGTCAAAGCCTTGGCCGCTATCCTGATTCAGGCCGAACGATTTGGCTCGTCGGTCGCGTTGGCCCTGCGTGTTCAGTCCGAAGCGATGCGCGTCAAACGCCGACAGATGGCCGAAGAGAAAGCTCAGAAGACAGCCGTGCAGATGCTCTTCCCCATGGTGCTGTTTATTTTCCCCGGCATCTTCGTGGTGCTGGTCGGTCCGGCCGCCATCCAGATGATGGAAAACATGTGACCGCAGGAGCGTGATCGAATCTTGCATCACAACTTTAATGGGTCGGCACTGCCAATCGGGGTATACATTCCGTCAAGCTTTGGCATCGCGTCGTTAGCATTCCGAGCTTCGATAGCCGGTGACCTGCGCGAACGATACAGCAGTTGAGCGTTGTGAAGCAGATTCGCCGGTACTGCCGGTCGCGACAGTTGCCTCGCTTGAATGAGCGGGATCACCTGTACCGCTGGTGGATTCATTGAGCGGCCTGATCTGAGGTCGGTCTGTACAAGTTACGCTTGGCGTCACGATGAAACAGTGTGAGCCAGTTACGTCGCTCGGCGGGATTCGTTCAGATGCGAAGGTCTGATGCCGGTGACTTTTGAACTCACGTCACTTCAAGACTCGTGAGACCTCCCTCCGGCATCGTGCTTGCAAACTGCACCACGGGAACAACCCCCTTGTCCCGCTGGAAGTGACCACCGTCACTGACCGATGCCCCCTCTCGATGGAACCGACAAATGAATCCGCCCCCGGAATGGCTGGCCGCACTCGCTGATGAAGTTGCCGCAAGAATTCAGCCGCTGGAAGCGATGGGACCAATCGGTTGCCATTACTTTCAGGCACCGACTGGCTGGGAGATCACGGTTTTCCCGGCTCTGACCGAAGTCGTCGGCGGCCCGAACGATGGTCAAATGTTTGGATCGCGGTTTGAGGTCGATGTGGTCTCGCTATTGAGCGTCTTCTCGCAAGTGAACGCCGTGCGTTGGCAGTCTCAGGGACTCAGCGACAACGATGAACTTGGGGCACACCTTTCGATCGAAGGCCACTACTTCGATGAGCCTGTCTGGGTGCGAGTTCCTGCCGTCTCGCCCGAACGATTTGAAGCCGGCCGCCAGATGCACGTTCATCGCGGCAACTGGCAGGAAACTTGGTGAGGTGGCGCCGGACTGGAAGTCCGACGCCACTTCTCGAAGACAGCGACTTCTTAAAGAGAAGTCGCGTCGTTTCAGACTCAAACCTACTCCTTGCGCAGTCGCTTGCCGAGTTTGGCGATGACATCCCCACATTCCTTGCGAACCGCGTTGAAACCGGTGACATCCACATCCGGCTGCTTGAGGTAGTCGAGGATGATCGCCTCCGCGATGGCGACTTCGCGGCAGACCTGCGGGACTTCCGACGCGATTTCGTGCGGGATTGTCGTCACGCCGTTCAGGTCTCCGTGCAGCAGATCGCCGGGATAGACAATCATCCCGCCCACGGTGATCGGCACATTGATGTGGATGATGTGGCAGTAACCGTGGGCCGCAATCGCTCCACCGGTGAAGGCTGGAAAACCGAGACCCTCCACCTGCGCGAGGTCACGTCCCGTCCCCGACGTGATCAGTCCCTGCGCGCCGAATCGCTTGTACGTCGAACACATCACTTCACCGAACGTCGCCGACGCACACGGTTCGTCGAGGTCTTGAAAGATCAAAACCGGCGGGCCGGGGATCGTCGAAAAGGCGTCGAGTTGTGCGCCAATGCTGCCGTAGGCATCGCCTCCGCGCGGAGGAGCCATGCTGCGGAAAGTCGAGGTCAGCGCATAGCCAACCATTGGCGGAAACGCCGGGAAACAGGCCTTGATCGACGAGTTCATGTAGCCCGTGTTACGAGGTCGCAGGTTCCACAACTCGACAGCGTTGCAGATCGTGGGGGAATCGAACTGGCGAAGTTCGGTGAGTTGTTCGGGCAGGAGACCAACAACAGACATGACGATCCTTTCGAGGCGATGGCGAGGAGGAATGCGGGACACACGGTTCACGGCAGCCCGCCGCAAGGTGTCGGATGATAGGCCGAGTCCTCGCGAAACTGAATCCAGCGCCGCCGGGCATCACTTGCCAGTCGAATCCATTCTCTGCACGCCCCAAATATGAACCGTGCGATCGAAGCCCGCCGACACGAGCAGCTTCCCTGTCGAATCGAATGTGACGCCGTAGACCGAGTTTCGATGAGCCTTCACCGCAGTCACCTCGCGCCGTTCGGAGATGCTCCAGATGCGTACGAATCCCTCGAAGCTCCCCGAGACCAGCCAGCGACCGTCGGGCGAGAAAGCAATCGACTTGAACCGCTCACCGGACAACTCGAACGTCTCCACCGTGTCGCCTGTTGCGTTCCACAATCGGAGGCTGCCGTCGGCGCTGGCTGACGCGATGAGAGCGTCATCGGGAGAGAACGCGAGTCCTTCAATAGTTCCCGAATGGCCCGTCATCGTCTTGAGGAGCGACTTCGATTCCACATCCCACAGCCGGATCGTTCGATCGTCTCCCGCCGACGCCACACGCTTGCCGGTCGCCGTGATCGCGACGGCCTGCACGCCGGCTTCATGTCCGGTGAGAACCGCTACCGCCACGTTGGTCTGTGTCTCCCACAGCCTCACCGTTTTGTCGAAACTGCCCGAGACCAGCAGCGTCCCCGCGCGCGCCACCGCCGCGCAGGTCAGATAGTCCTGATGGCCCGAGAACGTCGCCGTCGCGGCACCACCTTCTGCGGGCCAGACTTTGAGCGTCTTGTCGAGACTCGCCGTGACGATTCGTCCGTCGGCGAGGAACCCAACGAAGGCGACTCCATCACCGTGGCCTTTCAGCGTGCCAACGTGTTCACCGTTAACAATGTTCCACAGCTTGACGGTGTTATCCAAGCTGGCCGTCGCCAACCGCTTGCCATCGGGCGAGAACGCCGCCGAGTACGCCGAATTGCCATGAGTCAGCGAATGCAATCTTTCGAAGCGGAGCGTCTCGGGCATCAGACCAGCTCCGGCAGCGGCGGGTAGATTGGATCGACGAGGAACTGCGGCCGACCGCTGACATCGGGGATCGTCGTTCGGGAGACATCGATCCCGAGATTCTGATAGAGCGTCGCGAAGACTTCTTGAAAATGGACCGGCCGCTCTTTGGGGAACTCGCCCAAACGATTGGTCGAGCCGATCACCTGTCCGGTTTTCATGCCGCCTCCCGCCAACATCGCACACCCCACTTGAGGCCAATGATCGCGACCACCGTTCTTGTTGATGACCGGCGTCCGCCCAAACTCACCCCACACGACGACGCTGACCTCCTCATCCAGACCGCGTTCGTGCAAATCGTCCAGCAGTGCGGTGAGACCCTGATCGAACAGCGGCAAATGGTCGCGTGCGTTCTCAAAATTCGTCCCGTGTGGGCGACCGTGCCAGTCCCACCGACCATAGGCCAGTGTGACGACGCGCGCTCCCGCTTCGACGAGTCTTCGCGCGGCGAGGAAGTAGTCGTTCATCAGTGGCCCTGCGTCGCCGTAGCCCGCGTTCTCAATCGCGCCCCGACCGTAACGGTCTCGCACACGCGGGTCTTCTCGTTCGAGGTCCATTGCCTCAACGAGTTGGTTCGAGGTCAGGATGCCGAACGCTGCTTGGTACTGCGACTCGAAGCCGTCCAACGCACCGCTCTGTTCGATCTCGCGTTTGAGACGATCGATGCCGTTCAGCAGCGACCGCCGTCCACGAAGCCCTTCCACGCTGATCCCGCTCAATCCGAGTCGCGCTTGTTCCGCGTTGGGTGAGAACGGCGCGTGAGCCTGTCCCGCGAACCCGGCCTGTCCCGGATCACCCCACGGCCCGTTCTTCATGCGCGGAGAGAGGCTGACAAACGGCATCGTCCCCGATCTCAGCGGCCCTTGCAGCTTGGAGACCGCTGCTCCTAACGAGGGCCAGCCCCCCGACGGTTGGCCGTTCACGCTGTGACCCGTCATGCACTGAAACGCCGCGTGACGCCCTTCCGAGCCAACCAGCGATCGAATGATCGCCAACCGATCCATGCGTTGAGCGAGTAACGGCAGATGCTCACAGATGTCGATGCCGGGGACGTTGGTCGCGATCGGCTGGAACTCCCCCCGAATCTCAACCGGCGCATCGACCTTCAGATCGACCATATCCTGATGCGGCGGGCCTCCAGACAGGAAGACCATGATGACCGCCTTGTGAGACTTCCGCCCCGAGACCGCCTCTGCTTGAAGCAACTGCGGCAGCGAAAGCCCGCCCATTGCCAGCCCGCCGATCTTGAGGAACGACCGGCGAGTCATCCCGTCACAAAACTGATGTCGCGGACCAAGCACGTTCATCATCGGTCAGTCTCCGCCATTTCCATTGGAAGTTGCCACTGTGAGCAAGATAGGGCGACTTGTCCCACATTGTCCATCGAGAACTTTGCTTTCAAACGAGCCTTCAAACAACCAACCCCATCGGGCTGGTCCCGATGGCTCGCGGGTTTTTGCACTACTCGCTTTGAAGACTAGGCCCATTTCAAAACAAGCCCGACGCGCAAGTGAGGGCTTCATCATCATCGAATGCCCAGCCCTCGCTTGCGCGGCGGGGTTGTTTTCAAATGCGTTCTATGCGATTTCTTGCCGTTCGTATCATCACCCGTCTCGAATCGCGGCACGAATTCCCTTCATGACCCAGCCAGTTCCCGAACCGATCGACCTCACCCAGTTGCCCGAGTTGGCGCGAGCCGTGATCGCCGCCGATCGGTTTCCTCATCTTGCATCAATGGATGGAGACCAGCCGCGTCTGCGGCCGGTCTCGCCCGTACGAACCGACGGCTTCGTCGTGTACGTCGCCAACTTGAGGATGTACCACAAGACTGCTGAGATCGCGGCGAACCCAAAGGTCGAACTCTGTTACCTCGACGAACGCCACGATCAGGTCCGGATCACGGGCGTCGCCGAAGTCGTGGCGGAACGGAGCGTCCTACAAGAGATTTGGGACGCCAATCCGCTGCTGCGGCATTATCTCGGCAGCTTGGACAACCCCGCGCTGATCGTCTACCGCATCGTCCCGAGCCGGGTACGTTTCATGCGCGAATGGGCACTCGACTACCACGATGTGCCGATGGGGTGAGGCGACTGGAGGCCGCAGGTCAATCGTTTCCCACGCGGTGAAACGAGAGCATCGAGCCACCACCCCACCCCGCCGCGCGGACCGCATCGGCGACGTTGATCGTCCCCTCATAGAGCGCGCGGCCGATGATGGCTCCGACCAGCTTCGGTTGCTGGCGCGAGACCGCAGCCAGTCGCTCGACATCCGCCAGCGTGGTGACTCCGCCCGACGCGATCACCGGCAGGCCGAGGTCCGCCAGCGCGAGCATGTCGCGGATCGTAGCTTCATCGACGCCCTGCATCATCCCGTCGTTGGCGATGTTCGTGTAGATGACCGCCGCCACATCAAGGCCCACAAACTGGCGGGCCAAGTCGATCGCCGACGTTTGCGACACATCGAGCCAGCCCGCCGTCGCGACCATTCCATCGCGCGCGTCGAGTCCCAGAGCGACGCGACCGGGGAAGAGCCGCGTCATTTCTCGAAACCACTCGGGCTGCTTGAGTGCCTGGGTTCCGATGATCGCCCGCTCGACACCGACCTCCTCCAACATCAGCCGGATCGACGCCTCGTCACGCAGTCCGCCGCCGAGTTCGCACGGGATCGACACCGCGCCGACGATGGCTCGAATCGCGTCCACATTCACCGGCCGACCGGCCTTCGCTCCATCGAGATCCACCAAATGGAGTCGCGTCGCGCCGCCACCCGCCCACCGGCGAGCCATCTCACCGGGATCGTCCGAGAAGACGGTCTCTTGAGCGTAGTCGCCCTGTCGCAAGCGAACGCATTGACCACCGCGAAGGTCGATGGCGGGCAGGATTTCCATGTGTTTGGTTCTATCGAGAGAGAATGTGTTTGAACGGGAGTGACGAAGAGGCGAACGACTCAGACTCACAGCGCCGCGAAGTTCCCGAGCAGCTTCATTCCGACCTTCTGGCTTTTCTCGGGGTGAAACTGTGTGGCGAACAGATTGCCACGCTCGACCATCGACGTGAATGGCAGGCCGTAATCGGTGCGGGCCGCGATGATCGACTCGTCGCGCGGGGCGACATAGTAGCTGTGGACGAAGTAAACGGAAGCATCCGGCGCGAGTCCGTCCAACAGCTTCGGCGAGCCGACCGCTTGCAGTGAGTTCCAACCCATGTGCGGAACTTTCAATCCCGGCTGAGCCGGGAATCGCAGCACCTCACCCGGCAAGATGCCAAGGCCCGGCCACTCGCCGTCTTCGTGACTCACGTCGAACAGCAATTGCAGGCCGAGGCAGATGCCGAGAAACGGTCGATCAGCCTGAACATGCTCACGAATCGGCTCGACCAATTCGAGTCGCTCCAGTTCGTGAATCGCATCGCGAAACGCACCGACACCCGGCAGCACCAGCTTCCGAGCGGCACGAACCTGCTCGGGACGAGTCACGATCTCGGCGGGTGAGCCGAGCTTTTCAAACGCCTTCTGAACCGATCGCAGATTGCCCATTCCGTAGTCGATGATCGAAAGCATGGGGGGGAAACGTTCTGTAAAAGGTCCGTGTTCAGAGCAGGGCAGCCGAAATGGGTTTGGAGTCAAGTCACTGAATTGGGGTCGGGCGTTCAAAGCCTAGGGAATTCCGTACTCACCGCTTCCGATCCAGATACGCCTCGCGCAGTTCCGCCACCATTTCTGTCATCGTCTGCCAGCGGTCGCGCGGTTCGAGAGCCAGCCCCTGCATGATGGCGTCGGCCACGCGCGGCTCGATGTCAGTCACATGTCTGCGAATGTCGTCCGGTGGCGAGTTGATGTGCTGGAGAACGGCGTCGAGAGTTTCGGCTGCCTCCCACGGCAGTCGCTTCGCGTACATTTCGTAGCAGGTGACCGCGTAGGAAAAAACATCGATCCGCTGGTCGGTTCGTTGTCGCTTGATGAGTTCCGGCGCCATGTAATTCGCTGTTCCGGTGCGGTTGCCCGGCGCTTGAAATTCGGGAATGTTGGGCACGACCAAACCGAAGTCGATTAGCTTGATGGAATACTCCTGATCGAGGATCACGTTGCGCGGACAGATGTCGCGGTGAATCCAGTTCTGCTTGTGGAAGTACTCGATCGCCTCACCCAATTCGACGACCATCCGCAGCCGGTTCCGCTTCATCACTTCGTTCTGAGCATCAACGAGGTAGCTGAGGCTGACTCCCTCGACAAACTCCATCACGAGGTACTGTTCGTTGTTCGTGGTGATACCGAACTCGAATGTCTGCACGACGTGTGGATGTTTGAGTGTGATGGCGACTTCGCCTTCAGTCGGCTTTCTGGTCCTGATGCCGATGAAACGCGACTCCAACCGCTTGGTTTTGTCGATGTCGAGCAGCTTGAGAGCGACTGTCTTCCCCGTGCGCCCATCAATGGCGCGCCAGACCTTCGACATACTTCCCTGACCGACACGACTGACGAGTTGGAACCGCCGGTTGATGTCGAGCTTCACCACCTTGGGCTTGGGGTTCAGCAGCTTCTTGAGAAAATCGAACATGAAGACACCGGGGCGGGGGGGAGGCGGGCGGGGGGAAGGCGGTGTTCGAGGCTCGATCTCACCAACCCAAAGCGTCCCCGAGGATGATTTTTGCGTGCGAGGAGTGTCTGGCTTCGTCCTCGCTCACGCTTCGGGTTGGTATGGAGACCGCTTTCACATTTCGCAGTAGTCGATCAATCGCGAGAGTTCCGTCCGCAGATCGGGCCGCACGACGATGCGATCGACGAAGCCGTGCTCGAGCAGGAACTCGCTGGTCTGAAAGCCCGGCGGTAGATCGATGCCACACGTCGCCTTGACGACGCGCGGACCAGCAAAGCCGATCAATGCTTTTGGCTCCGCAATGGTGATGTCTCCCAGTGATGCGAAGCTCGCCGCAACTCCGCCCATCGTCGGGTTCGTGAGGACCGAGATGAAGAGACCGCCCGCTGCTTGATAGCGGGCCAGCGCGGCCGACACCTTGCCCATCTGCATCAGTGACAGAATTCCCTCGTGCATTCGGGCACCACCGCCGGAACCACTGAGGATAACGAGCGGCAACTTCAATCGAGTCGCCTCCTCCACAGAGCGCGTCAGTTTTTCACCAACCACCGAACCCATGCTCCCCATGATGAAGGCGGAGTCGGTGAGTGCGAACACCAACGGGCGGCCTCGCATGTAGCCGCGACCGGCCACGCAGGCTTCTTTCAACCCGGACTTCTTTTGCTCAGCGATCAGTCGATCTTTGTAAGGCTTGGTGTCCACGAACCCCAGGGGGTCTTTGGGGCTGAGTCCCGCGAACCACTCTTCAAAGCTGTCTTCATCCAGCAGTTGTTCGATGCGAACGCGACCGGGCACGATGAAGTGGTGGCTGCACTCGGGGCACATGAACAGGTTCTTTTCGACCTGCTTGCGGAAGACGGTGCTCTTGCACGAGTCGCAGGCAATCCAAAGCCCTTCGGGGACGCCGCGCTTCGTGCGCGGGGCCTCACCGTTTTGCTCGACGCTGATCTGTTCGGTCTCGGTGGGTGTTGTGGCACTCATCGTGAAGAGGCTCCTGCCAATCGGGCGAGATTTTGAATGGCCGCAGTATAGTTTGGCTCATCGAAAATCGCACTGCCCGCCACGAAGACTTGGCACCCCGCAGTAGCGGACTGTTTGATCGTGTCGGCCGCGACGCCACCGTCGATCGACAACAGCGTCTGCGGTCCGACGAGCCGCTTCAACCGCATCACCTTGTCGAGTACTTCGGGCATGAACTTCTGCCCGCCAAACCCCGGCTCGACACTCATTGTCAGCACGAGATCGCAGTCGGACAGGAACGGCTCGACGGCAGACACGGGCGTCTTGGGATTGATCGCCAGACCGGCCCGCTTCCCCGCCGAACGAATCCGTCGCAGCAACGTTGTCGGTTCGGGAACCACCTCAATATGAAACGTGATCGCGTCACAACCCGCCTTGAGATAGTCGTCCAAATACTTGGCCGGATCGGAGATCATCAAGTGCGCGTCAAAGAAGGCTTTGGTACGAGGCCGAATTGCCTGAATGACCATCGCTCCGTAAGACAGGTTCGGAACGAAGTGCCCATCCATCACGTCCCAGTGAAACCACGCGGCCTGCGCTGCGTCGAGCTGCTCGACCTCATGCAGCATGTCGCCGTAATCACACTTCAACATCGACGGGGCAATAATCGGAATGTTGGCAGACCAGTTCGACATGGCAGGTTCAGTCTTGGGTGAAGGTTGTAAGTCGCATTTGCGGGCGAGATGAAAACACCCGCTTCACACCGGAGTCGGAATGTCCTTCGGGGGAGGGAATGTCACTTTGAGATAGATGTCCGAGAGAAGCAACTGGCATCCGAGTGACTCGACCGTCGGCATGGCGGACAGTCCCGTGCTTTCCTCCATTTGCCAAACGTCGCCGTGGCCTCGCGAAAAACGTTCGACATGCGGTTCCATCTGATCGACAACGATGTATTCACGCAGGGATTCGATGCGTCGGTAGTAGCGGAACTTGGTCCCTCGGTCGAAGTCGGCCGTTGACTCCGACAAAACCTCAATCACAACGAATGGGTTCGTCAAGGTGTCCAAGCCCTCGTCTTCAAACTGCGGTTCCGAACAGACGGCGACGACATCGGGATAAACATAGGGACCGTTCGGAATCCGCGTTCGCATCTCGCTGGAATAAACTTCGTACGGCTTGTCCTTGAGTTGCTGACGCAATTCACCCGCAAGATTTAGCGCAATCAGATTGTGCTCCCGCGAGGCTCCCGCCATCGCGAAGATTTCGCCGTTGTAGAACTCGCTCTTGCGTTCGGCTAGCCGCTCAAACGCGAGATACTCCTCCGGTGTGATGCGACGAACGGGCGCGGCGGACATGGCGTGACTCCTGCGTGACTCTTGTGGCACGGTCAACGAACTTGAACTCGCTATGAAACAGCCCGGATGCAGTGCTGCAACCGGGCTGTTGATTACTCAAATCGGTCTCGGTTGAACGAACCGTCACTTGTCGGTCGGGTTGATGATCTTGAACGTCGTCGCAGCCGCTGCGGCACCAACAAAATTGGCGACGAGATAGATCCAGATGTTGGACCAGGCGGTGAGGTTCATGATCGAGATGCCAACCGCCACTGCAGGATTGAAGGCTCCGCCAGAGATTCCGCCGACGGAGAAGGCTCCCGCCATCACGGTCATGCCGATCGCCAGACCGTAGAACGAGTTGTTCGCCGTTGCCTTACAGGTGGCCACGTTCAGCACGACATAGCAGAGAGCAAACGTGAAGAGGAACTCAGCCAACAGCGCCTGCGGGACGACCGCCGACAAATCCTTCGCCATTTGAGCAACCGGATAGAGAAACTTCACAACGAGCGCGGCGACCGAAGCACCGGCGATCTGTGACGCCATGTACGGTCCTACGTCTGACATCGGGCACTTACCGCGGAGCATCACCGCCAGCGTGACGGCCGGGTTGTAATGGGCACCCGAAACGTGGCCGCCCGCGAAAATCATGACCATGAGCGCCGCACCGATTGCCAGTGGAGGCAGCGATGCGCCACCGATCACGCTGCAACCGATCGTCAGCACCAAGAAGAACGTGCCGATAAACTCCGTCAGATACTTGTTCACGCTCAACCACCTTTCGAGTGAAGTGAGGCCCTTCAACCGACTCGGAAGCCTCCGCTCAGACCATCTGAGCGGCGATCAAAACGGTCACGGCGGGGAAAGAGAATCTCATCCCCGCCGTGACCTTTAATTCACAGGGCCTTACAGACCCTTGTCGATCATGAGTTTCAGCAGATCGCCGACGCGATTGCTGTAGCCCCATTCGTTGTCGTACCAGCTCACCAACTTGAAGAACTTGCTGTTGAGTTCGATACCCGAACTCTTGTCGAAAATGGACGACGATTTGCTGTGGATGAAGTCGCTGCTGACGACTTGCTCGTCGGTGAATTCGAGGACACCCTTGAGATACGTTTCGCTCGCCCGCTTCATTGCGGCGACGATTTCGGCGTAGCTCGTTTCCTTCGCGGTCTTGAACGTCAGATCGACGACCGACACGGTCGGGGTCGGAACACGGAAAGCCATCCCGGTCAGCTTACCCTTCACGGCGGGGCAAACGAGCGACACGGCGATGGCCGCACCGGTCGAGCCGGGAATGATGTTCTGAGCGGCGGCGCGGCCACCCTTCCAGTCCTTCTTGCTCGGACCATCGACCGTCTTTTGAGTGGCCGTGTACGAGTGAACGGTCGTCATCAGACCTTCTTCGAGTCCGAATCCTTCCTTCAGCAGCACATGCACGAGCGGCGCGAGGCAGTTCGTGGTGCAAGAGGCGTTCGAGACGATGTTGTGCTTGGCGGGATCGTACTGATCGCTGTTCACGCCCATCACGATGGTGATGTCTTCGCCCTTGGCCGGAGCCGAGATGATGACCTTCTTCGCACCGGCGGCGATGTGACCCTTGGCCTTTTCAGCCTCGGTGAACAAGCCCGTCGATTCGATGACGACATCCACGCCGAACTTGGCCCAAGGAAGTTCTGCTGGAGTCTTGGCACTCACCACATGAATGTCCTGCCCGTTGACGACGAGTACATCATCTTCAGCCTTATCGGGGCTGGATTTCTTGGAACCGACTTCACCTGCGAAGCGGCCTTGCGTCGTGTCGTACTTCAGCAAGTAGGCGAGATTGTCGGCGGGAACGATGTCTCCCACGGCCACAACCTGCACGTCCTTGCCAATCAAACCCTGCTCGACCATTGCCCGAAACACCAGCCGCCCAATGCGGCCAAAACCGTTGATCGCAACCTTCACCGCCACTTTGCACACTCCTGAACGATAGACCGGCTGAAGAATCTGTTTCCTGTCCGCCTGAGCCCGAAACGTCTGACGCGAGGTGTTGGCCTGCGTCGGCGATCCAGTTCAGTTCTGCGCGGAGACCAGCGTCGGAGATCGACGCCGCACAACATTCACAAGTCGTGCCATGCACAAGACTTCAGCCAGTGACGACGAGAGTATAGTTGCGGCCTCCATCCCGAACAAGCATCCACGTCCCTGGCACCTGGCCCAGATCAACCCTCACCACGGCGATTGCTCGGCGGTGAGTTGAACGGGATGAGCCAACTCCCCTGAATGCCGATGCCCTCGTGAGTCGATCTAAGAATTGTCCAAGTATGTTGTCGCGATTTGCCTTGTCCCCTCGCCCCGGCTCTGCGGGGAGAGGGTGAGGGGGCTTCTGCGCGACCGCGACCGCGATTTGAACCAGGCCGCAATTTCTTGTCACGGAGCGACTGGTTTACTTCGGACTTCCACAATTGCCCACGCGGTGAAACTACGGAACTTGGCCGAAACCCAAGTCAGGAGCCAAGCAACATCATGTTCAGCGAGACTCTTGCAGCATCGGTCAATCGCGGGTGGGAAGCTCTCACACTGGCGAGACTTCTCGTTTCTGAACTTGCCTTTGACGGCTCGTGCCCGGCCCAGGCGGTCACTCTCGGGCAACAACTGGCTGAATTGGCAACCGGGTTTGAACGCTGTAATCAACCACCCGCTGTGCGACTCGTCTCCGGGCTGGCTGAGGCATTCACCGAGTTGGGCCGTTCCAAATTGGTCCCGTCCGAAGCGGTACTCGATGTGATTCAGGCGGTGATTCAAGAGTTCGGCGACATGTTGGTGGAACTCGACGCCACCGGACAGCCCGCCAATTCTGAGCCGGGGCGAGCGACGGTTCGATTGGAAGCGGAGGCGGCACGTCAGAAGACTTCGAGACTGAATGAGGAGGATTCGCCGGTAGCGCTTTTGCGAATCGACAGCCCGCCGTCGGTCATCGAGTCACTCGCTAACGTCTCTTCGATGCAGGACATCATGCAAAGTGGAGAAAGAATCTTTCTGGCGAGCGAGTCTCTGTTGAAACGACTGCATTCCGACGATGTCTCGCCGTACATGGCTCCCGTGTCGCGAATTCATCACCTCGCGGAAACACTGCGCTGGCAGCTTCTCCAACTCACTGGGCAGACGCCTGCGGGGCGACCACAGCGTGAACAGTTCGCCACCGAAAATCAGGCTAATGATCAGGCCGTGGAACGATGCGATCACTTTGACACGCAGGTCCATGCCGCGGCCGACATCACCGAATTGTTCCCGCTGACACTCGACCGATTTCTGTCGGCATCGTCGGCAACACAACAGAGCGTGAGGCCAGCGCGGGGCGGCATGAACGCCCCCGAAATCCCGTTCCTACAACGACTGCCGCAGGTCGTCGTCGTCGATGAGTCTCCGTTCTTCCGAATGCTGCTCCGCTCGGCCATCGAAGCGGCGGGGCATCAGTCTCGCGCCATCGACCGCATCGAAATTGACGAAGCTCTCTTCAATGAGACCTCAGACAGAAATTTCACTGCGACCGAATTTACCGCCGAGGACATCGTCGTTTGGAGCGGCACCAATTCCCCCGAGCGAACGGCTCGATTAATCGACTGGGTTCAGGCACGCGACTCCGATTCCACACCGACGCTGATTCGTCTGCTGGACGGGCCACACGAATCCGAGACTCCATCGCCGGCATTCCATCGGACGTTACTTCGCAACCAGATTCCAGAGTTGCTCAGCACCATTGGCGACAAGCTCGGCCATGCGATTCGCGCTCCTCAAGTCGTGACCAACTCTCCGCGCGTTGAGTCACTCGCACACGGACTTTGATCTGACATCCGAGCGGGGCGGCGTCAGCCCCCCGCTCAGAAACATCTCACGCCTGCGTGACCGCGCTCGATGGAGACAGCTTCACGAGGCGTGCTGTTGAAGGTCGGTCAAGCCCTGGCGATGGCAGAAGTCTCCAAACGCCTCGCCGGGGAGACGGTTGGCTTTGTAGTGCTGGAGCGGGGCGACCAGTGTCGCGGCGATGTCCGCTTGAGGGACGGAGTCTTTGTAGATGAAAGCGAGTCGCGTTCCTTGGGCGTTGCCGCCGAGATAGATCGTGTACTTGCCCAGCGCGCCACCGACTCCCGCCTGCTTCCCGACAAGGCCGATGTCGGGCGTGTACGGCCGGGCGCAGCCGTTCGGGCAGCCAGTCATGTGGACCGAGATGCGATCCCCCTTGATGCCGAGCTTGGCCATCTCGACTTCCAACTCGTCGATGATCGTGGGGAGCGCGCGTTCGGACTCGGTGATCGACAACCCGCACGTCGGGAAGGCGGGACAGGCGATCGAATAGCGGCGCAGCAGCGTCAGTTCGTGATCCTGCTTGATGCCGTGTTCGGCGAGCATCGCGATGATGTCCGCCTTGTCCTTGGGGTCAATGTTGCACAGCAGGACCGATTGGAGAGCGGTCAATCGCGTCTCCATACCGTACTTGTTCAGGATCGCTCGCAAACCGGACTTGATCCGCAGCGAACCTTCATCCTTGATACGACCACATTCAATGTTGATGCCGAGGAACAGCTTGCCATCCCCCTGCTCATGCCAGCCGATGTGATCGTCCACGTCGGTGACATCGATGTCGCGCGGCCCCGGCAGCGACTGGCCGAAGTATTCCTCGACCTTTGCCTTGAACCAGTCGAGGCCGTGGTTGTGGATCGTGTACTTCAAGCGAGCGATCTTGCGGTCCTCACGGTTTCCAAAATCGCGCTGCACTTTGACGATCGCCTCGGCGACTTTGACGACTTGGTCCGGCCTCACAAATACCAACTTTTGGGCGATCGAGACGAACGTCTTCTCGGCGGAGGGCGTCTTGCCCTGACCGCCGCCGACCAGCACGTTGTAGCCCACGATCTGCCGCTTACCGGCCGCGTCCGGTTCGACGATGGCGAGGAACCCGAGGTCGTTGGTGTAGATGTCGATGCAGTTGTCTTCGGGAAGAGCGATCGCCGTCTTGAATTTGCGCGGCAGATACACCGTCCCGTAGATCGGCTCATCGACCGGTGCGAACCCACTGGCGACGTTCGTTTTCTCGCCCTCTTCGTCCGTCAGCCAGATCTCGTGATAGGCGGTTGTGCGCGGCTTGAGATGCGCCGCGATCGCGTCGGCCATCGCCTGCATCTGGTCGTGGACGAGGTCGTTCTTGATCGGAGCCGGGCAGCACATCACGTTGCGTTCGACATCCCCGCACGCCGCCAGTGTGGTGAGCAACGTGTCGTTCAGACCTCGCACCGCAACCTTCAAGTCGTGTTTGAGAACGCCGTGCAGTTGGAAGCCCTGCCGCGTGGTGACGCGCAAGGTTTCGTTGCCGTACTGGTCGCACAGATCGAGGTGCGTGAGGAACTGTTTCGCGGAGACCTTTCCGCCGGGAACGCGCGTTCGCACCATGAAAATGTACTGCTTCCCCTTGGCGGTCCCGTCGTCGTTCTTGGCCTTGCGAACGTCGCGGTTGTCCTGCTGATAGATGCCGTGATTCTTGATGAGATGCTCCGAGTCCTTGCCGAACTCGTGATCGTGAAGCAGTTCCTCGGCGAGCGTTCCTCGCAGTTGGCGGCTGCCCTCCTTGATGACTTCAACGGCCGAACGCTTCACTTCGTCAGACATGAACTGGCTTCCTCTCGCTTACCATGAGGGACGGCAACCGCCCCCGATCACTCAAAAATCACGTTGTTCGATGCGGGGTCTCTGCTTGTTCGGCGCGGGTCTCCTGACCCCGCCGTAATGCCCGACCGAAGGTCTCCTCTTCACTGAGTGCGGGAGTATACCGGCGAGGTCAAATTCTGACCAAGCCGCGTTGCGAACCATCAGGCTCGTACTGTGTCACACCTGAGATTTCGGGTTCAGGCCATGAGCGTTAGCCCACTGTGAGAACCGGACGCTAGCGCGTTCCGGCTGATTGACTGAACCCGAAAATCAAGAGCCGTGCGCCCTCAGGCCACGGGTTTTCTGCAACGCGATCAGGAACCCGCAGCCTGACGGCATGCGGCTCGCCAACCTCTCTTCTCGGGCCGCACGCCATTCAACCGATGAACAGCGGTCGCATGTGCCGCTCGTAGATGTTCTCGGTCACTTGCTTCGCAACAATCGCTTCGTTGGCTTTCAACAGGTCAGTGTAGCGCGTGCCCGCCTTGGCGGCGATCTTGAACGAGACGTGCAGCAACTGTCGGATGTGCGCGTTGAACTCGGGATGACCCTGAATATGTCGCAGCGCACTGGCGAGCCGCGGGCCGCTCCAACCATTGACCGTCGCAGTCGGCGACAGCTTCGATCGGTCGATGTCGATCACGCTGGCGTAGGGGGCACACAATTCATCGACGTGCTCCAGCGAGTACGCGTAAATTTCTTTCGCCAGTGCCAGTCCGTCGCCGCCCGCCTCTGCCAACCCGATCAACTCTTCGAGCCACGTCGTCCCGGCTGTCTTCAAGTGCAGCCCGGCTCCGGTGCGAGCGAGTGCCCGGCGGATGATCGGGTACAGCGAAAACTTGTCACTGCCGCTATGCACGCTGAGTTTGAGGTTCGCAGGCAAACCGTACTGCCGCACCGCATGGGTGATCACGGCGAGATCGTCGTTGAACTCCTTCTCAAACTGCACGAGGTCGCCGACGTAATCGACTCCCTTGTTGAACCGCCCCGTGAACTTCGGGGCGATCGTTTGCAGCTTCACTTTCTCGTCGGCCAATGCGGCCAGAATGATGAGCAACTCGGGCGGAGTCTGCGGTGCGTCGGTCTCGTCCATCGAGACCTCGGCAATGATGTTGCCCTCGCCCTTCGCCGCGACGATGTGCCGGTAAATCTTCCCCGCATCTTGCACCGCCAGCAGATACTTCGCCGCGATTCGTTCCACATCGGCTTGAGTCACCGTCAGCGGCGTGCTGACTCCGGGAATGCTCAGAGTGCCCACCAGCTCCGTGTGACGAGCCACAAACGCCGCGACATCCACCGCAGCCGCCGGTTTGCCGATCGAATCCGCGACATCAATCGTGAAGAAGTCCGAGCAACTCATGAAGCGGTCAACAGTCTCCAGCCGGATATGGTCCGCATCGACATGCCAACCCTTGTTCCAACCGAGTTCCTTGACCGCAGTCTGCGCGGCATCGAACACACTCTGCGGTTCCGATTCGATGAAGGTGTGCTCGCGATTGGACTTGTTCCAAACCGGAGCGACATCAATTCCGTCCTTTGCCAGCATCTGAAAGGCACGTAACTGAGCCTTCGCCTGATGAGCAAACCGGTCACCAACACCAAACGAGAACCGTTCCAACATGAGCATTCATTTGTCTTTCGTGAAGTATCACAGCCTGAGACTCTGCCCCGAGACTCATCAATAGCCCCTCGGCCCAGCCCCCCCCAGCTTCAGTGAATGAAGGCGCCGTCCAGCACCGCCCCAGCAGGACGGGAGTTCACTGAGGCCAAGCCATTCTGATTCAAAGTGCCGTAGCTCGCAAACCACTCTCATCCGGCACGAGGGCCTTCGCTTTTTTCAAATTAGCGGGAGCCAGCGCGGCGAAACATCGCTGGTCCCACCCTACATCCAACCCAGATCCAGAAGTGCATTGGCACTGTGATGCCACACAAGTCTGCGGCTGGCAGAAATGGGAAGCATCGCTACTACGAATGCACCCGGAAGATCCATCTCGGTCGAAAGGAATGTGATGCTCGGGGCATTCCCACAGAACCTTTCGAAGAGGCTGTAGCGGCGCGTGGCAGAGATCGGAACCAGCAACGAGGCCCGGATACAGATCATCACGGAAGCCCTGAAGCTGTTCGACACCAATGCCCACGAAGCTGAAAAGAAATCCGAAAGTGTTCGCCATCGCCTGACCACGGTGAAGGCAAAAGTCGGAAAGCTGGTAGCTGTCCGGAAGAACGCGGGATGTCAAATGTTGGAAAGCATTCGAGACGAAATGACCCAACTCAAAACTCGAATCTGAACAACGTAACCTGGCTCAAGTCCATGCCACATTGGGTCGCAGAGCCGCGCCCGCCAGAAAGCGGGATGAGAGGGAAATTCGCCATCAAATCCGCTTCCTGACAGGCGCGGCTCTGCGACCTCAGCTTGAACCATGCCCTGAATTATCACGGGTTCGCGAAGTGAGTGAAAAAACTCCCCGTCAACTTGACCGCGACAACATACGTGAGCGCGCAAGCTTACAAAACGCCAAGCCTGCTTATCGCCCCTCCGGCCATTCCTAGAGGTTCTCAGCGGCGTCTCAGGGAAAGACTAGACGCAACCGCTTACGGATAAAGCACTTTGCAAAAAGATTCGATTGTAGCGATTATTATGGCTGAATCGATTATTCGGATGGTGCGCAATCTGCTGGCCATAGCGATTGTACTAACTAAAGTGATTTCGCTGATTGCGTCAGTTGCATCGATTGAAGTGATTGTCGCAGTTGAGTCGGCTTGGCGAGGCTCTTGAGCTTTCATGCAGACCGCCCCAGATCGAGTGGCATCGCTCCGAGAGAGTCCCGACTTTTCTTCGCAGTTCGAGCGTGAGTGGCGACCTGAGAGACCGTTGCTGCGCTGAGTTGAGCGGCCGGCGGGTGTGTGGCACCCGCCGGTCCTTTATCCCCGTTCCGCCGGTGAAGTGGCACGGCTCTTCATCCGTTGCCGAACCAGTTCGCGACTTGCGACGGATTCGGCAGCGGGTGGTGAGTGCCGTGCCACCTCATCGGGTCGGTGCCCCTCTGATCCGCTTCGCGCAGCCGTGCATCTGTCACATGCGTCAGATCGCCAAATCCACTGCGTCCCTCTGCTTCCCTGGAAAGGTATCTCATGAAAATACTGTGGAACAAACTGATCGTGAACGAGAGTGGACTCATCCTGTCCGCTGAGCTGGTTTTGGTTCTGACAATCGCCGTGATCGGAATGGTTACCGGATTGGCCTGCGCTCAGCAGGCGGTGGTTTACGAGTTGAATGACATCGGCCTGGCGTTCTCAGGCCTCAACCAATCGTATTGGACGCCCACATATCGCGGCGGCTGGAAGCGATTTGGCGGCAACAAATCGTTCGTTGCGGGATCGAGTTTCATCGACACCTATGATGGTGGTGCTGGCGTCCAAGGAAGTTCAATGGCCCCTGCAGCGGGCGGCTTCTGCGTCACGTCTGAGATCAATGCGGGGGCCGCTTGCCCTTCAATCCCACTGCCAGCAAATTGCTGGTCACCACCTGTGTTGGCTCCACAGCCAATGCCGCAATCTCCAATCTCAGGAGTGCCCTGCGAAGCCTGTCCGCCAGGAACAGAAATCGTCCCTTGTCCGGTTACGACACCTCAATCACCGGGGCAGCGATCGAACGTGATTTGGTGACTCAGCCACAGCATCCGCGTTCATCGAAACCCAACTCGGAACGCGAGCGAGCGTGTCCCTATCCATAGCCGCTCTTCTCATTGCGGGCCATCAACGCGAACAGCATCGTTCGCAAGATGGCCCGCCTTCGCGCTCCCCGATGAGCCGACTACCGCGATTCGGTGCGGCTTCATTCGCACGCAGTCCGCCCTTGATGAATTGTCCTCGCACGATCCATACACCGCGAATAAGCGACGTATTCCGAACAATTCCGATTTTCGGATCCATCAATACGACACTGCCAATCATTTAATTCATGCCAATTGACACAACGCTCACAGAGGTGACAACCGTTCTGAACAGACTCACCTGCGGCTTCAATCGCATCGCAAGTTGCAGACAATCAATCCAATCGACATAACAGGAAGCAAGCCAACGGGTTGAAGCCGATTGTGACAAATCAACCGATTGTATCGGTTGCTAGGTTTGCGCGAACGGCACCGATTGTGCCTGTTGCTCCACCGTAAGCTCGCCGCTTGATCGCATTCCATTCGCGTCACATTTGAGCGCGCATTGAGGTCGCGATCAGGCGGCGAGGTTTTGAATGCCATCGCCGCCTCAGGCGAGTCATTGCCGGTGTTTGAGCCAGCCGCATTCTTCACTTTGTGCCTTTGCTCGGATCGCTTCGAGCCATCAGGAAAACACCCGAGTACTGATGGTCCACGGCTTCTGAGTTCCTTGCGGGACGGGCCTCGGTTTGGTGACCGAGACCCGCCCTGTGCCTTCAATCTGCTCACGCCTTCGTTAAGACGCGGTGGTGCGCAGTTTCAGCGTTGTGCGTTTGTTTACGGTGATGATCCCGCTGTCGGGAAAGTGTGGCTGATCGGTTCGGTCACGCTGAAAATGTCCAATTCCGTGCGACCTCGCGAATTGCACGTGGTGGACTCGTGCCAAGCGAGTTTGAGTGAGAGATCCGGGCCCGGGTGTTTCACAAACTTGGCAAGTGTCGGAAGAGTCCGACAAACGTCGAGCGACGCTCAGCCACACTGATCGAAGCGCGACGGCTTCAATTTTGAAGCAGTGATCGACAAGAATCTCAACTCAGTCAGCCTCTCAAAGCAAAAAGGTATTTCTCATGCTGAAGCAATTTTGGAATGACGAATCAGGCGTGATCATTTCCGCCGAATTGGTATTGGTTCTGACCGTGGCCGTGCTGGCCATGATCGTCGGTTTGAGCGAAGTCGCGGTCGCAGTGAACACGGAGTTGAACGATATCTCCAACGCAATCGGTGCCTTAGATCAGTCGTATGCGTTCACTCACTTTGGCTCGACCAAGGCTGGCGGTGGCGTGAGCAACATCAAGAATTCGTATGGCGGCTCGCGATTCACTGACGGCGGAGACGACTGCGATACCAACACGACTTGCGAGTTGGTTTGCGGTGCTCCGTTGGTGACGACCGGAGGCTGATCGCTCCACGTCGTCTCGCAGCCGTAAAAAAAGGAAGAGGCCGCAACACGAAATACTGTTGCGGCCTCTTCGCGTTTGACTCGCGTTGTCTGGAATAATTGCTACTTCGCAACAAAGGCAAAGTAGTAGAAGACCAGCCCTGTCACCGACGTCAGCACAATGTCGAGCGTGGAAAGCCAGCCGAGCGTTTTGTGAAGGTTGCTGTGCGGCGAGGGTTGTGGGGGCGAGGGCATATGACGCAGAGCCAAGCCGATCGTTGCGGCCCACAGCAGCGGAGTTGAAACCGCGAAGACGAGATGAATCCGCAGCACCCGCTGAATGAAGGCGAGCTGATCCACCGTCAACTTGACCTCGCGCTTGGCGACGACGTTCATCCAGCCACCTTGAACCCATTGCAAGTCGATCTCAAACAGACCGACGGCGACGAGCAAGATGACTCCCAGCAACAACTGCAACGTTCGATGCAACCCGTACTGATGCCGCACTTTCACCGCAATCAGGCTGTAGATGAGGACGGGTACGATCAGCACCAACGCGATGACTACAAAGTCGAGCATGAACGACGTGCGATAACCGAGGAATCCGTCGTTCATCAGAAGTGGCTCGCTTTCGCGGATTGTGGTGGATATCGGGCAGCGGAAAGGGCCGTTGCACAGGCAACCTACCTGTGTTTTGGAACGGGATGTACGCAGCCGAGCCGCCCGCTCTACGCGACAGCGCCTACCTCAGCCAACGCGTGACCGGCTGTCGGCAAGCATCTTGTCAAACAGCTCACGCTGAACGATCAGTTCGGCGGCGGGGTCCGCAGGAAGAACGCCCTCCTCTAGCAGCCACCAGCCGGAGTAATCGAGCTTCACGTACAAATCGAGCAGTTGCTGATGTGGATACGATTTCGAGTCCATCAAATGTACGTGCGTGGTCTCACCGAGACGGGCTTTCACGAGATTGAAGTTGTCTTCCAGTCCGGGGGCTTCAAGGTCTTGCGGGTTCGAGTTCCAGCAGAGGGCGACGTTGGGATTGTCGGCCACGTCCATAATCGCCTTGATCGTCGGCAACTGCGCACAGCCGCCGTGAATTTCGAGGCGAATCTGCTGACCGAAACCGGTCGCGAACTCAGCGAGCTGGTTGAGCGACTTACCGATCTGCTCGATCGTCTTCTCGCGCGGTACGTCCTTGTGGAACGAGTCGGGTTTGACCTTCACTCCCGAGCCACCGATATCGTGGCTCAGCTCGATGAACTGCTTCGTCGCTTCAATGGCCTTCGCAACGACGGCGGGATCGGGACTGTCGTACCGCTCGTTACTGCCGATCCCAAGAAATTTGACGGGACTATCGGCGAACCGCTTCCGCACGTCGGCCCGTTCCTGCATCAATAAGTTCGGCTCGACTCCATGCTTGTGCGTCGTTCGCAACTCAACGCCCAGCACCTTGGCCTTCGCACAGTTGGCGATCAGCGTGGGCAAGTCCCAGTCCTTGGCCCATTGGTAGGTGACGAGTCCGTAACGGATGTCGCCCCCTTTTTTCTCGATGTTTGCATCGCGTTTCTCTTGAGCGACGACGAATACCGGCAACGCCCCCAGCCCCGTCGCCAACGTGATCCCGGCTGTTGTTTCCAAAAACGTGCGTCGCGAAACATGAGACATGGCTGGACCTTTTTGAGAGTTCGTTCAACTCCACTGAGACAACATCAATTTGAGCGAGCAATGACTGCCGTTCCGGCCAACGAAGGAAATCAAAACCGACCACGGATTTCTTTTGACTGCGACCGAGGGCAACTTATCCCAAGCCGCGTGATGACTCGCTGAAATCGGGATCACTCACTTGTCGTCGAGCAACTCGACGGCTGCAAACTTCTTGCCTTCGAGCATCTCCAAGCTGGCACCGCCGCCCGTGCTGACGTGTGTCACTTTGTCGGCCAGTCCGAATTCTTGAATGGCCGCCGCGCTGTCGCCGCCGCCGATGATGCTCGTCGCTCCGCTCGCGACAATCGCGTCGGCGACGGCGCGCGTCCCGGCGTCGAAGGGCGGCATCTCGAACACGCCCATCGGGCCATTCCAGACGACGGTCTTCGCCGACTGGATGACATCGGCGTACTTGGCAATCGTCGCGGGACCAATATCAAAACCTTCCCAGCCCCCTTCGTTGGGGATTGTTCCGGCGGCGACAACCTGTTTGTTGCACGTCCCTTTGAAGTCATCGCCACAGTGAGTGTCGAGCGGGAGTAGAAGCTTGTCGCCGCCGCTGGCGATCAGCTCGTTTGCCAGATCGACCTTGTCTTTCTCGACGCGACTCCGGCCGACGCTCCCTCCCTGTGCGAGGGCGAACGTGTAAGCCATTGCTCCGCCGATCAGCACTTTGTCGCAGATCGCCAGCAGGTTTTGGATGACATTGATTTTGTCGGAGACCTTCGCACCACCCACGATCGCCACGAAGGGACGAGCCGGATTCGCGATTGCTTCCGACAGGAACTTAATCTCTTTCTCAACGAGAAAGCCGCAGACTTTAGGTTTGCCTGACATCGCGTTCGGCACGGCGACCATCGAGCCTTCCGTGCGATGGCACGTCCCGAAGGCGTCGTTGCAATAAATGTCGCCCATCGCGGCGAGGATCGCGGCGTATTCCGGGTCTCCCTTTTTCTCGCCCTTGTTGAAGCGAACATTCTCCAACAATAAGACCTCGCCATTCTTCAGAGCCGCCGACTTCGACTTGGCTTCGTCGCCAATCGTGTCCGCCGCGAAGTGGACCGGGCAACCGAGCAACGCCTGCAACCGAACGGCCACCGGCGCGAGGCTATATTTCGCATCGGCCGCTGCGTCTTTCCCTTCAGGCCGACCGAGATGGCTCATCAGGATGACTCGACCACCGCGATCCAAGACCGACCTGATAGAAGGGAGAGCCTCAGTGATGCGGCGGTCGTCGGTGATCTGTTGCGCGTCATCCAAGGGAACATTGAAGTCGCACCGCATGAGAACGGCTTTGCCGGAGACGGAGACATCGGCAACAGACAACTTGGCCATGATCGAGAGAACTTTCGTTGAGCCTGAAGGGCTAAAGAGGGGTGAAAGGGACGGTGATTCGTTGCACGCACCAGAGTCACAAGAGCTTGGGGAAACAGCATCGAGCAGTATGTTAGAGGCCATCCGGAAGACTGCCAAGCGACCGGCAAACGAGCGAACGCCCATGAGTACACTCGATTATTATCAATTTGGTGGACACCGTTTCATTCATGCCCCCTCTCCGCCAGTGTTCGCTCCTGAAGGCAGAGCGGGGCGATGGGAGCGGCTCGTGGTGAACGCGGCGTTTCGTGCCGAAGTCTGATCGAATCGAGAGAAAGAATCGCCGTGAGTTGGCTTGACGGGCAATCCGGTCTGGACGGTCTTTTGAGATTCTCTTAATTTCCCGCCGCTGGCATCTCGTTTGTCACCCCCCCTTCCAGAAAAGGAGTTTTGGATGCGCAAGTTTGGCGTTGCTCTCGTGTTGACCGGTACCGCAGTGTGGCTCACCGGCTGTGGAATGCAATTCGGCAGTCCCACGGCGTCGTCTGCACGAGGCGGTCTCGCGGTCGTCGATTTGGACAAGGTTGCCGCTGAGACCGGCAAGAACATTGACATGAAGAACGTGTTCCAACTTCAGGAGAACTCGGTCAAGCAGCAGTTGGCTCGCGCACAGATGAGCGCCAACTCGCAACTGGATGCCAAGGTCAAGGAGTTCGGCGAGACTCCCTCCGACGAACAGCAGAAGAACCTTCAGCAGTTCCGCCTGAATGCAGGCAACGTGCTGGGCAAGCTGCAAAACGAGGCCGGTTCAAAACTAGGCCAGTACCGTCAGGATCAGATCGCGAAGTTTCGCGCGGAGATCAAGCCGCTCGCTCAAGAGATCGCCATGAAGCGTGGCTTGAGCGTCGTGATTCCGAAGAACGAAGGCTTGCTGCTGTCTGTTGATCCTGGTGTTGATATCACCGACGAAGTGGTCAAAGCGTACCTCGCCAAGCGCCCTGCTCCGACGGCACCGACTGCCGCCGCGACTCCGACCCCGATTCCGGCCAAGTCCACCGCTCCCGCCAAAACGGCTGAAGCGATGCCAAAAGATGCCGACGAAAGCACCAAGTAATTCTGACGAAAGCGGTGAGTGAATTGCCTCGCCGCTGGGATCCATCCCAGCGGTGATAATCACTGAGACGCGCTGTTTCAACTCGCACACCTCGCCCCTCGGATTCGTTTGTTTCCGAGGGGCGTTCGTGTTGGTTGAAGGCGATGTGACGAATCCGCCTGTTTCTCGATCAAGGTGCAATTCCGCTTGGGCTGGCGACGAGTGGTGGCCGATAAGGCACACACTCGCGACTCTTGCGTCCGCGCTGGCGAAAGGCTGGCGCCCCATCCTCTGAATGTGGTTTCATGGCGAATCGCAACGAACTGCGCGTGCCCGCCTGGCTAACGACAGTCTGCGGACTGGGTTGGCTGCTGTTCGTCGCACCCTGTCAGTCGTGGTCCCAGCCTCCGATTCCCGATGCACCGTTGACGCGACCGCTCGCGGTGGTGGCTTCACCCGCAGCAGTTCTCACCGCTCCGCAGCCACTTGTCGTTCGTGGCCCGTGTGATCCCGACTACTGGATCGTGAGTACGCGTGGCTGCAAGTCGCAGGTCGAATGCTGCCAACCCTGCAACTATCAGGTCTATCGGTTTGACGGACCTTGCCCCGGCCGCGCCGCCGATTTGAATGAGATGTACGCCTCGCTCCAACCCGGCGTTCCGGTCTGCTTTATGGCCCACGGCAGCTTTGTTGAGTGGGACTCGATGAGGCAGGACTGTGCCCAGACGTATCGTTGGCTCCGTCAAGCGGCTCCTCACCAGCCGTTGCACATCGTCTTCTTCACTTGGCCCAGTGATGACTCTGTTCGATTAATTCGAACCTTGGATGTCAACAAGCTCGGGCGGAGAGCCGAGCTGAACGGCCTCTATCTCGCGCAGCTCATCGCAGCGGTCCCGGAAGGGCACCCCATCAGTTTGATCGGGCACAGCCACGGGGCTCGCATGGTCAGTGCGACGGCTCACGTTATGGCCGGAGGCGAAATTGATGGACGTTGTTTTGCAAACGGTCCCGATTTTCGACATCGCATTCGAATCGTGTTGGCTGCCGCCGCAATCGATCACGATTGGCTCAATCCCGGCGGGCATCTCGATCGCACGCTGTGTCGCACCGAGGCGGTGTTGAACCTGCGGAACCGTCACGATTTCCCACTGTTGTTCTATCCAACGCGACGGCTCTTTTCTTCGAGAGCACTCGCCATCACCGGCGTGACACGCGGTGACCGCCAGCAACTCGGCGTGCATAATTGCCGAATTGACGACTGCGATGTCACGCATCTGGTCGAGCTTGGCCACGTCTGGGCGCACTATTACTGTCAGCCCGACATCGCCGCAGCCATCCGCCACTTCGTCTACTTCGACGAATGACGTTCAGAGCAAACGGCTCCGTCACACCTGCGGCAAACACCGGATTGATCCGGTGGGGACTTGAATCGTTCGGCGGACCGCGAGAAATTCTCGGAGTCGCCAGTACGATGGTCGCTGCTTCAACCTCACGAACGCGTCCACCATTACGTCCCTTCATTTTGGAGAACCGCCCATGTCCAGCGATGCCTCGTGGTACTACGCCAACGGTCAGCAATCTGTCGGGCCGATGACTCTGCAACAACTGAAGGCAACTCTGCCCAAGGTGGGCGGTCGTGAGACGATGGTCTTCGGACCGGGGCTGGTTCAGTGGACCGAAGCCAAGCATGTGGACGAGATCATGGAGTCGGTCGTCCCTCCCAACGCGCCACCACCGCCGCCGAAGAACCGCAAATCGGATGAGATCGACTACGAGATCTTCGGCGAGGAAATGCAGTACGTCGTCGTGGAACTCGATCCGGGCGAGATGGTCATCGCCGAGGCCGGGGCCATGATGTTCATGACGCCCGACATCAAGATGGAGACTCGGTTTGGAGACCCGTCCGCCGAGCAACAAGGCGGATTCCTCGGCAAGTTGATGACGGCCGGCAAGCGCGTGCTGACGGGCGAGTCACTCTTCGTCACCACGTTTTCACAAATGGGATCAGGCAAGGGGCAAGTCGCGTTTGCCTCGCCCTATCCCGGAAAGATTCTCGCGGTGCATCTCGATCAATTGGGAGGCGAGCTGATCTGTCAGAAAGACTCGTTCGTCTGTGCGGCGCGCGGAACGAAGATCGACATCGCGTTCCAAAAGAAGCTGGGCGTCGGCTTCTTCGGTGGGGAAGGCTTCATCATGCAGCGTCTCAAGGGAGACGGAGTCGCAATGATTCACGCGGGTGGCACGCTCATGCGCCGGACATTGCGATCAGGTGAACAATTGAAGCTCGACACGGGTTGCCTCGTCGCGTTGCAGCCGACGGTCACGTACGACATCCAGTTCATCGGTGGCTTCAAAAACACACTATTCGGCGGTGAGGGTCTCTTCTTCGCCACCGTCACCGGGCCGGGCGAAGTTTGGCTGCAATCACTCCCCTTCTCCCGTTTGGCGGGACGAGTCCTCGCCGCAGGAAGTGGCGGTGGCCATAAAGACGAAGGGAGCGCACTCGGTGGACTCGGAAACATGTTCATGGGGGGAGGTGAGTAACTTTGACGTGTCCGGCACACGCTGGCGTGCCGTCACGCCCAGGGCCAATGCCTTTTTGACGCTGGGCAAGGTGTAGGGTGGGACAAGCCGCGCTTCGCCGCGCCGGCCCACCATGATTTCCAGTGATTGCATGATGGTGGGCCGGCGCTCGAAGCGAGCTTGTCCCACCCTACTTTAAAAAAGGCGATGGCCCTGCGTCACGCCAAGCTTCTCTTCGGGCTGAAAACTCGCAGAAAGCTCTCGCCATTTGAGTGTGCCTCGGTAGACTGTTCGCGTGCTGAACGGAGTTTTCTCATCCCCCCAACCGAAGGAAGCATCGGATGAACCAGCGCCCCACATCAACCGTCGCAGTCGAGATCGACACTGAAATCGTTCAACGATTCGACACCCTCGCCCCGCGTGTTCCCGCGTCTCATGAGATCGAGTACGAAGTTCAGCGCCGCTTGCAGCACCATCCCGCGCTTAAGTTCACCCGTCTGCATGTTCATCGGTGTGAAGCGGGCATTTGCTTGGAAGGCTTTCTCGAATCAAATGAGTTCGAGATCGACTTGTGCGACATAGTGCGGGAGGTGGAAGGAGTGACCGGCGTTCTCAATCGCGTGGTTCTTTCGCGTCCCGGATCGCTCACGCCAAGGAAGGGATAGTTTTCCCTACGCGACCTCGGGTGAGATGTTTAATCTCACCGAAGGTCCGGTTTGCTGTCTGCCGGAACTCGCCTTCAGAAGCGTTTGCGGTCTCTCTTGTCCCGCCAGAACACCCCCGTTCGGGGTTTGCTGTGGCTTACCCTGTCTGTACACTCTTCGCCATTCCGCGCAGGGACCGTGCGGTGCATCGCTCACCAAACTGGTGAGTTGCCCGAAGGTGAGACCTGTTGATCGCAAGGCCGGTGATTCCGCGAAGCCGTTCGCTTCGCGACACGCTGGTTCTGGGGGTTGGTTCCAATGGTGGAGACCAGCTCCGTTCGGTCGGCCTCTGCGGGGAAAAAACGGAAGGGATGCCGTCATGGCCGCTAAGCCGCTCCGCTTGCTGCACGCTGCGAATTTGCAACTCGATTGTCCGCTGCAACACATCGCCGCACTGCACGACGACGCGCGCGACATCATCGATATTGCAACGCTCACCGCGTTTGACCGACTTGTCAGTTTGGCCATCGAACGCGATGTCGATGCGTTGCTCATTACGGGCAACAGCTTTGATGCCTCGGTCGCAAGCCTGCCCGCCGAGGTCGCGTTGCGAAACGGATTCGAGCGGCTCGACGAACGGCAGATCCCAGTCTTCGTCACGCCAGGCAAGCTCGATCCGGCTTCGGCTTGGCTGGAACTGCCTGCCCTTCCCGCCAATGTCACGTTGCTAACGGATCTCGAAGAACCCCCGATTGATCTCACGGATCGAGGCCGTTTGCTGGTGACACTGCTTCCTGTGACAGTCGATTCGTCGGTCGAGCCATATGAACTCGACAACCTGTTCGAGTCGCGAGCGAGTAACGTGATTGACCGTCCATTCGTCGTTGGGCTGCTCCTGCCGGATCGGCCTTCCGTGCGAAACGCTCCGTCCAGTCGATTCGCGGCGCTCGATTGGCTGGCCTGTTCTGTGAGTGAAGCGACAAGTGAGTTGCCGCTAACCGACGCCATCGTCAACACTCAAGCGGGGCCGCAAGGGATGTCGTTCGAGGAGACCGGTCCACGCGGGGCAACGCTGTTGGAAGTGGACGCGCAACGGCGCATCAAACAGACGTTGATCCCGCTCGCACCGGTGCGTTGGGAGCGGATCACTCAGAAGCTGGACGGCGTTCGCAACCGTGACGACCTGTTGGAACGGATGCTTGCGGCGGTTGAACGGTTGTCGGACTTGCCCGGTGAGCTGCTGCGGTTCATCGACTGGAAGCTCGACCGGACCAGCGGGGAGGCCAACGGTTGGGAAGCGGATGCTGCCGTGACCGAGTTGTCTGCCGCGTTGACTCAACTGACCGATCAGCCCGACGGATTGAGATATGTGCATCGCATCCATCCGCTCGATCCAGACCTCTCGCTAATTGAATCGGGGCACCGCGAGTTGTTGACCGAGTACCTGCTCGCGCTGGATCGCCGCTCGCCGGTGACTCGCCCCGCGATGACGAAGTGGCTCGCCGACGGACGGATCGCTAACACGCTCAAGGCGGGACGTTGGGAATCGTGGTCCGACGCGGTCGAACCATCGACAGTCGCCAGCCAGGCTCAGCAGCTCGGGTGGAATTGGTTCACAGCGATGGGGCAAAAGTGAGAAGACGATGCGAGGCCAAGGCCGCGTAGTGGATGTCTGGCCTGAGTTTTGAGACATACTGTCGGGGGGGCATGATGCGGATTACCGGGATCGAGATTGATCGGTTCGGAGTCTGGCAAGACTTCAAGCAGCCGTTGCATGGCTCGGGGCTGACGGTCTTCTACGGCCCGAACGAAGCGGGCAAGACGACACTCCTGCGTTTCATTCGCGGCGTGTTGTATGGCTTTCCGTCGGATGAAATTCTCAACCCGAAGAAGAAGGCGCGGCGAGACGCTCAATCGGGACTGCTCCGCGTCGAACATCGTGGTCGCGAATACGAAGTCCGTCGCACAGCCTACGGTGACGATGCGGGACTCCTTTCCGTCGCGGGCATTCCCGCTGGCGAATCGACATCGGCGTTCATGGAAGACTTGCTCGCCGCGACGGACGAGAAGCTGTTTGAATCGGTCTTCGCCGTCGGTCTGCCTGAGCTGCAACAGTTCGCCACGCTGACGGGCGATCAGGTGGCCGACCACTTGTACGGCATGACGCTTGGTCCTCAAGGCCGGTTGCTAATGGAGTTGCCGGGGCGAGTTGATCGCGAACTGCAACGACTGATCGGCGCAGGGGGCGACGGCGCGGTGATCCCCGATTTGCTCAAGCGGCACGATGAACTGACTCGCCAAACGGCGAGCGGTATCCGTCAACGAGACCGTTATCGCGAACTGCTTCGCAAGAAGAGCGAACTCGACGATCGAATCGTCAAGCAGCGCGAGCGGCAATCGCAGTTGCAAGCCAATCTGCGCGGCCTCAGTTACATGGAGAAAGTCCATCCGCCGTGGAACCGCCTGCGTGAAGGCCGACTCGAACTGAAGCAGCTTCCCGATTTCAGCGCCTTCCCCAAGGATGGCGTGCAGCGGCTGCAACGCCTCGAACTGGATGTCGATGCGGCGACGAAGACGCGCGAAGGACTGCTCGACGACGTGTCGCGCATCAGTCAGAAGCTGGCGGGAATTCGGATCGATCCCGAGATTCGGCGTTTCTCGGGCGCGGTGCAGATGCTGGCTGAACAGCGTGTATTGACGAAGGACTTTGAACCGCGCATCGCCGAGTTGGAAGAACTCGCAGCCAAGCAAGAGCGTGAACTGATCGAGCATCTCGCGGGACTCGGTCGCAATTGGTCGCTGACGCGGCTCGATGCGGTGAACGATTCCCCTGAAGCGACCGCGACGTTTGTGCAGGCCGCACGCGAGTACCAGTCGATCCTCGGCAAAACCGAGCGGATGCAACGTCGGTACAAACGTGCCAACGGCGCGTGCCGTGATCGGGAATTGGCACTCAGAACAGAACTTCAAGAACACGGTGTTTCAGTCGAGGTACTCGATGCGTCGGTCAATGTCGCCGCCCAGCGTATCGATCAACTGACCGACCTCAGCCGCTGGCACTCCGAAGCGGGCGAGCAGTTTCATCGCACGAAGACACTCGACCAGCAACTCGAACGGCTCAACCTGCGTCATGGCCTGCCCGATTGGATCTACGGCATCATGTCGTGGTTCACACTCGCCGGTGCGGCGCTGTTCGTCGCGGGCGTTTATTCGGCCGTCACCACCGGTTGGATCGTCGGACTGATCTTCGTCATCTTGTCGTTGTTTTCGGCGGGAACGGCGTGGGCGTTCAAGACGCATCACGAAGAAAGCCTCCAGCAGCAGGTGGCCGAACTCCGCGACCTGCGACTCGCCAACGAAACCGAACGCCGCAACCTGCTCGACCACATCGCGGCTTATGCCGAGAGCTGCGGCATCCGCGAGTGGATGGGCCGCGACTTCACGTTGCAAGAACTGAATGACGGCCAACTGCTGACGCTTGCCGCACGACGCACAGCCGACCTGCAACGGGCACAGCATGACTATCAACGCATCCTGCAAGTGCGACGCAGGCTGAGTGCCGCGCGTGGACGCTTGCAGATTCAACAGCGTGACTTGGCAAACGGTCGCAAGAGTTGGTGCCAGACACTCGCGCATCTCGGGTTGGACGAAACCGTCAATGTCAAACTGGCCGTCGAGCATTGGAAAAAGGTGATCGCCGCACGCGATCGCCGCAGCAAGCATCTCGCCACGCGCGGGCAGTCGCAGGACATCCGCCTCGGCTACGAACGGTTCCGCAAACAGGTCGAAGATTTGGGACGACGGATGCAGCGGCCGAAGCTGAACTATGCGAGTCCGTTTGAAGTCGTCGAAACGTGGGAGGGCGAACTGCGCGTCGCCCGCGATGCGAGTCTCGAACGGAAGCGACTCCGCAAACAGCACGCTCAACAGCGGCGCGAGGCGGCCGATTGGCAACGCAAGCTCGACGCACTCGAAGAGAACCGGAACGCGCTGCTGTCACTGGCGGGTGTGTCACACCGCTCGCAACTCGACCAGCGGCTCCAGTTGATGGAACGTCGCCGTCAGATCGAAATCATGATGGAGCAATCGACGCGCGAGTTGGAACATCTCGTCAAATCGGAACCGGAGGTGGCGCTGGTCGAGGACGAACTGCTCCGCTTCAACCCGAAGGATGTTCCGGGAATGGCTCGGCAGTACGCGCGAGAACTCGAAGAGATCGAACTCGCGCTGCAACAGGGCTTCGAGCAACTCGGGACGATCAAGCAGGAATTGAAGTCGCTCGAAGCTGATCGGCGCGGCGCGCGAGTCCGGCGCGAACTGTCTCAAGTCGAGGGCGAACTGCGCGGCGCTTGGCAGTCGTGGTTTGCGGCCTCGCTCGCGAGTGACGCCGTGCAAGACGTGGCCACTCAATTCGAGCAAGCCAACCAGCCCGAGATGCTCGCCGCCGCAATCCCGTTCCTCCGCAAGCTGACACTCGGCAAGTACCACCACCTCTGGACGCCGCTTGGCCGCAAACACCTCTACGTCGATGACGACGCGGGCGAATCACGACCAGCCGAACGCTTGAGCGGCGGCACGCGCGAGCAGATGTTCCTTGCCATCCGACTTGCGATGGTGAAGGCGTTCTCCAACAACGGCATCGAATTGCCGATGGTCCTCGACGACGTGACCGTCAACTTTGATGAGCATCGTTCGGAAGCGGCCGTCACGACGCTGCTGGACTTCACCAAGGAAGGCCAGCAGTTGCTCGTCTTCACGAGCCATCTGCACTATGCGCAAATGTTCCAGAAGCGCGATGTGGAACCAGTCTTCCTCCCCGCCCGTCACGCCACCCAAGCAGGCGACTCGGCCGAAGGTCGCCGCGCGGGCTAATAAGTAGACCCACAGAGAAAGTTGTGCAGGTGAGCCGGGCGGCGTCAGCCCAATGGCACTCACTTTGCGGGTCCACTTAGGAACTGGCTCGAAACAACTTCTCGGTTTCCCTTCTTGTTTCCGCCCCTCGGCGGGGAGGGTTAGGGAGGGGGGCGAGTGGTAAATCGACCTGACTATCCTTCCCCCTTTCCGGCCCGCCGAAGGGAGGGAGGAAAGCGGGAAGTTGTTTGCGAATAGGCACGAGAGGAACAAGTCCTCAACACGCATTCAAACGATGAACCGGAAAACCGACTCCACGCCGATCATTCATCCGTGGTCGGGGTCGATGTGGGAAACGAGAGTTCGTTTCGCACTGTTCTCACGCCTGGTTCTTGCCGCAGCATGTTCTCGGCCAGCTTCGCATCGTCTGCGGAAGCAACCTCGCCGCGCAGAACAACTTCGCCTTTGTCCTCGATCGCCACCCTCACGCTCTTCAAGCTGGGCCGTTTGTCGGAGAGCTTTGTCAAACGAGCTTCAATCGTGGACTGGATAGCTGATGAGGAGGGTAACTTGTAGTCGAAGGCAATCTTTTGACGAGGCCGAACGATCGGTGTTTGGTTCGCGTTTCCACTATTCCCACCGCCGCCGTTGAGTCCGTTCAACCCGTTTCCACCGCGATTGCCTCCGCCACCGCGTCCACCACCGCCTCCACCCAGGTTATTGCCCTGCATCCCCTGGTTCTGTGCGTTGCGACCGAGGATGCCGTTCTGATTCGTACCGCGACCGAGGAGGCCGCCGTTGGCGTTGGCACCGTTTTGGCCTTGTCCACCTAACCCGGTCTGACCATTGGTACCGAACCCGCCAGCCTGTCCACCCGTGCCCGCGTTGGAACCGAAGCCACTTGCGCCTGTCGAGCCAAACCCGGACGATCCCGTGCTGCCGAAGCCGCTGGAGCCTGTGCTTCCGAAGCCTGATGACCCGGTGGAGCCAAGCCCAGAGGATCCCGTGTTGTTGTTTCGATTCTGAGTCTGGGCCGAGGCCAATATGGGAACCGCACAGGCCGCAGCAAACAGTCCACAGGTGATGAGTAACCGTCGCATGATTCCAGCTCCTTCGGCGATTCGTGCCACGTAGCCACTCGATTGAGTAAGCGATGTGATCCGCCACCCACATGTTCTCGGCGATTCCACGGAGCGTCAACAAGTCGAACTGTTCGCGGGCCACAATTCAGGTCTTCGCAAACTTAAACTTATTGGAAGGCGAAATCCGACAAACGGCCCCATCCGGAAGATGCCTCACGCGGCTCGCGTAGAACATCTCCCCCCATCGCAATCATAAAACAAACAACGCCATCTCAAGTGGAGATGGCGTTGTCGTGTGTGTTTCCGTTCCGTCATCATCACCCCGTCACGATCAAGGGAGGAACGGATCGCCCGGATCGGTGAAGAAGTCTTCGGGGAAGAGTGGGTTCGGGAAGAAGGCATCGGCCGCCGCTCGCAGATGCCAACTGGCATTGAAGAACGTGTTCGACACATTGGTCGTCACACCGTTCGCCACGAAACTGTTGATCGGAGCATTCACACCCGCCACACCATCGTCGATCTGGAAGAGCTGCGTGAGCCGAGGCTGAACGTTGGTGCCAAAGTTGTTCTTGAAGAAGTCACCCGGATAGAACGCCCCGTTGGGAGTCACGTTGCCTGGTAGCCCTCCGCCGAAATTGTTGAATGGATCGACGATGTTGAGCGTATTGCCCGTGTTGCCGGTCAGCCGCAGGTCGAGCTGCGCGGTGTCATCCAAGAACACGATATCGGGACCAGGATTGGCAGCGACACTCACAGGAGGATTGATGATCGCATTGGTCTGCCGGTTGTAGGCCACAAACGATTCGATATGCAGGTCGTTTTGTAGGTTTCCCCTGATGGTGTTGTCGCGGATGTCAGCCGACAAGTACGAGCCGGTGCCCACACGGATGTAGACGCCATCTCCCACCACCGTTTGTGTCCCGTTGAACTGCACAACGTTGTTGGTGAACACGAGGTCCGTCGATTGGTCGGTTCGCAGATTCAAGTAATTGCTCAGGAAGGCACCGCCCGCGATGTCGGTGTTGTCACCCGTGTTCCAATCGGGAGTCCCCGCCAAGTTGTTCGGATCGAACGGGAAGGGGGGGGTGGTCGGTTGAATATCGCCGAACGGAATCCGGCGATGAGTGTTGCCACCGCGAATCTGCTGGCCCGCATTGCTTTCGAGGAAGACACCATGACGACCGTTTGAGGCAATCAGGTTGGCATCGAAGAACAACTGGTTCGGAATGTTGAAGTTGCGGTGATCGCCACCCATCTGACCGCGGATGTCGATATTCACACCATTGAGGGCGTTGTCCGTAATGGTGCTGCCAGTGACACTGGCATTGATGACGCCGAACGGATCGGTGTCAAAGTTCTGGAAGGGTTCCGCATTGAAAGCGATACCGTTTGAGTTCAGTCCCTGACCGATCAGATTCAGACCGTGGGCACCGTTGTTCCGGATCCGGCTGTCGTTCACGACGAGCGTGCCGATGCCCGCGGCGTTAAACGTTTGATTGAGCGTGTTGGCACCGTCGAGAATCTGCATTCGGCTGGTGACCTCGAAGTCGATACCGTCATTCGCGTTTCCGTCTGCCGCAGCAATCCCACCCACATTCACATCATCCAAGGTGAGAGTGGCCGTGGCGAAAGCCCCGATGTCAGCATGGATCCCGTCTTGTCCATTGGAAGAAATCGTTGTTGTGTATGTCGGGGCAGTGGGATCGGTGTCTCCAAAGATCCGGACATCGTGTACGCCGCCCGTGTACTGGAGCAGGACACCGTTGAGTCCATTCCTCGAGATCAGTGTGTTGCCCGAATTGGCGTTCACGTCGAAGAACGTCAGCGAGTTCACATCGGACCCCGGTGTGACCGAGATATTGCTGACGACTTGGATTCCATTCTGAGCGTTGTCGGTAATGGTCACGCCGTCGAGGGTCGAACGTGGTCCATTGATGCCATCCCCGAACTCGGCACCCGGAGCAACCTCGATCCGCAGGCCGTTGCCAGCGTTGCCATTAAACGTCGTCGTTGTGGCCGTCAGCACCAATGGTGCATCACCGAACAAGTCGGCACGGAATCCGTTACCAAATGTGGTCGCCGTCCCGTTCCCATTGACCACCACGTCGGTCAGCACCAACTCATTGGCGGTTCCCGAGAGAGGCTGGTTGGGATCGGCGGGATCGCTACCCAAGCCGGTGAACAGAATCCCGTTCTCCGTGTTGTCCGAGAACGAGCTGTTGGTCACGGTCCCGAGGAACAGCGACGCCCCCTGGCGGTTGATGCTCATCCCGTTCAGCGTGTTCGTGTTCGCATCGACTTCGTCGAGCGTCAGTGTCAGCAAGCTGGTATCGCGGGTGGCGAGAAACAGTCCGTTCTGCCCGTTCGTTGAAAAGCTCGTTCGAGCGCTCACGAGCGGATTGGTGAGATCGAGGAGCGGATCGAAAGGACTGGTGAACGTCAGATTCAAATCCGAAGCACCGGTGGTGAGGACATTCAAGCCGTTGAGCGTGTTCTCGTTGGCCGATGTATTGCGGAACAACGAGACAATTCGTGCCGTGCCATCGCCAGTGTAGGACACGCCATGCCCCGTGTTATTGGAGGCGATGTTGCGGTCGCCATCGACGAGCAACACTGCGGCATCGCTGGCATTGAACGACATCCCGGAGCCGTCGTTGCCTGTAAACGTATTGTCGGACACTGAGACAGTCACGTTCGGGAGAGCCGTTCCAGTCGCGACGACATTCAGGCCCGCGAGGCTCCCGCCAGTCGCCGTGTTCTCCGTGACGATCGCATTCAACAGCGCGGAGCCGTTCCGTTCGAGCGTGATGCCGTTGCCACTTCCGGTGATCGTGTTGCGGGTCACGGTCAGATCGGGGATTTGAGACAAGTCATTCGCGATGACATGGATGCCATTGACGCCATATCCGCTCACCGTGTTGTCGTGAATGGAAGCGGGCCGCAGGAAAGCGGTGTCCGCAAGGTTGACGCGAATGCCATCTGTTCCCGCTCCATTGATAAAGCCGCCCGCGTTGAGCTGCGCATTCTGGACGCCGATCGAAACGTTTTCAGTTACTCCGCCCAGTGTGCGCGTTTCAAAAACCGTGAACGCTGGGTCCGCCGTGGCGAACGAGTTATGCGTCGGGAAGCCGTTGATCATGCTGGTTAACAGGGACGCGTCCGTAATTCCGATCGCGGTACCGGCCGGCGTCGCCACGAACCCGGTCGCTCCGAACAGCGGTACGCCGGTCGCCACAACACCTGCGGGCAGGAAGTTGTAGTAAGTGGCGCTATCTGCTCCCGCGTTGGCCCACACATCCGTGCCGCTGCTGATGGCCGTCGCAAATCGAGCCGCCTGCGCGTTGATCGCCACGACGCCCGCATCATCCACGTCGCAGCCACCGCAACTCGTGTGAGACAGGATAATGATCCCGTCATTGGCGAAGACCGCATCCCACATCGCGGGATTTGCCGCCAGCGTGTCGAGATCGAAGAAGGTCGTACTCTGATAACCCGCCTTGACTTGCCCGCCCCCCGTGAAGTTGAAACTGCCGACCCCGCTGCCGAGAACCGCGAGCGAATACTGATCGGCCGCGATCACGTTTGCCGTTCCGACGCCACGCAAGAAGTCGAGAATGGTCGAGTCAAAGTCGTTTTGGCCCAGATGGAAATCGACATCGTGTCCGGTCAGAAAGATGGCACCGCCCCCGCCACCGCCAGCGAGAGCAATGGAATTGAAACCGATATCCAAAGTGTTGTCAGAAGCGCCCGTCAGATTCAGAACGATGCCGTTCTCCAAGTTGCCGGTGAAGAGGTTTCCATCGGCCAGAGTGGCACCGCCGATTTCAATGTTCGTGAGACCATCGCGAGCAGAGATGCGCAGGCCATCGTCTTGGTTTCCAGTCCCTTGCAATCCGGGAGTACCAAAAGTGTTGGCCGTGATCCGCAGCAGGAGTTGCGAAGCGTTAATCGCATTGATTTCCACGCCGCTGCCGGTGTTGGACGCGAATTCGTTTCCGGTGATGGCGTAACCCAACGCGGCATCACGGAAGTTGGCCGTGCTATTGTCGAGGTCCATCCGCAGACCGTCGTTGGCATTCTGATTGAACGTGCTGGTCGCGATGCGTCCCGCGATCGTGCTGTTCGTGACGTTGATTTCCATCCCGTTGTCACCGTTGGAACGGTAGACGCTGGGGTTCTTCGTCGTTCCGTCGGCGTTCGTCGATTCGCCGACAGTCAACACGATGGAGCTGCCCGCGTTGGCTGTAATCTCGGCACCGTCGTCCCCGTTGTTGATCGCACTGTTGCCTAGCATCCGCAGTTCGAGCGGCGCGGCAGCGGTGTTTACCACCCGGAAGCCATCGTTCAGATTGTCGTGAAACGAGTTGTCAGTGATGACCGCAGCCATCCCCCCGACGCCCGTGGTGTTGGTCAGCACCACGCCGTTCAAGGCATCGTGGATATCGTTGTTCGTGATCACCACCCAGGTATTGTTGGCCCCCTGAATACCGTTGCCAGTCGCACTGCCAGTGATGTCGAAGCCGGAGACCTCAATGCACTGTGTCGTGTTGGCGGCCAGCGTCACGACATTGCCACCGGTGCTGTTGAAGAGATTCGGCAACTCAGCACCGGCCACAAAGCCGGGGAGAACCCCGAAACCGCCGGTAATCACGTTGGAGGCAAACTGGTTCTGTACTGAGGTACTCAACAACCGCTGACCGTTGAAGAGGGTCAGCGTTCCCAGTGTGGCACCGGTATCGAGATTCGTGTTCGTGTCGTCTGCACGAGGGCGAACGTAAATGATGTCCGACTGTTGGCGCTGGGCGAGGCTGAGGTTGTTGTACGCTGCAATGCTGTTGAGCGGACTCCCAAACTTGCCCGTCCCCGTCGCGGCACCGTTGGGGTCGATGTGAGTCACGAAGTACGGCAGTCCGTCCTTCGGATTGATCGCCGCTTCGGGGACATCAAACGTATCGACCTTGGCCAGCACGCGGAACTGACGGAAGACCGAGGCGGTCAACCGATCCTGAACGCGTGGATTACGCAGCCAGCGACTCGGAGTCCCCTCGGGCAATGTGACGAACACTTGGGCCTGAACGTTGGTCCCGAACACATTGTCGTCAGTCAGTTGCACACCGACCGACACATCCTCGTTGACTTGAGCCATCAGCCGGGTACTCACCCCTGTCACGCTGCCGCCGAGCTGGCCGTTCCCAATGAAGTGGTATCCACCGAGGTAGCCGTTCACACCGTAACGACCGAGGAGCGGAACGGGGCCGCCGACTTCGGTGTCGAAGCCGGTGTAGGTTTGTTCCGCCCGAGTCGTGCGGTTGAAGAACAGGCCGTTGCCGATGAAATTGGTGTTCGTCGAATCCAGCACCGTACCGAGCATGTGGTCACGTTTGCCGATCGGCACATAGCCGTTCGTTCGGAAATCGACGAACCGCCCGAGCGACTCGAAGCTCAGTCCGATCTGGTCATAGCTCTGGACATGGCCAGCATCGAAGTCGTACCACGCCGACAGACCGACGATGCGGTCGATGTCCTGCATCCACCAGCGCCAACCGGCACCGACGTTCGCCCCCCCTTTGCCGGTGTGAGTGACGATCGCTCGGACATCGGCGAACAGAATCGACGTGTCGTCTTCGATCGTGTACGGCAGGAACATCCCCAGATTTGTGTAACCTGGTTCGTAACCGTACAAGCCGCCGCCACGCGTATCCACATTCACGCGCGGCCGGAACGTCCGGTCGTAGTTCGTGTAGTTCCCGGGGCCAGTGCCGCCGAGATTGACCTGCCCCATGTCCCCGCCGAACGTTGTCAACGGAGGAGGAAGCTGGCCATCGGCTGGCGCTCCCAACCGGACGGATCCCTCAGGTTGTGCACTGGCCATTCCGGCCATTGCCACCCAAGTCAGGAAACCGAACAGACACCAATTGCTTCGAAGATTCATCGGTTGCTCCAGCGACTGCTGAGAAAACCTCGCACGCGACCCGTCGTCCTAGATCACCATCCCGAGAAGCGACGCTCTCGGAGACGATGACGAATGTTCCGCCTATAGCGGTTATCCGTACTCATCGGACGCTGCGACGGATGAAGATGAATGAAAAGCCGGTACGAAAGTTAATTTCGTCACAACCGGCAAAGTCACCCGCAGCGGAAAAGACTCACGCAGCGGTAGAAGCTGCCGATATCGGGGACGAGCCGGTGGCTCATCGCGTGATAAGGCGAGCGGCTGGAGTTGTCATACTCCGGTGTAGGATGGGCACGTGATTTCCTGCCGCTCGCCAATACCCCGCACGGCCCAAAGTGAGAAGTTTGCTTCGTTTAACCGCGCGGCACCTACCGCGCACGGATGAGGATGGCCCAAACCCCATCGAGGCCAGATCGGTGGGGTTTGTATCAATGTCCCACGCGTGAGATTACCGTGGGCCAACGTGTTGGTAACGGCCGGCGTCGTGCCGTGGGGCAGCCTCAACACCAAGTCGCTTCTGTACGAGTTCGGCCATCAGTTCGTGCCCCTTCGACGAGAGATGGATGCCATCGACGGTGGCTCCCGATGAGGTCAGCACTCCGATGAACAATCGCTTCGGGAGCAGTGCAACTTCGTACTTGGCAGCCAGTCGCCGTTGAGCCTCTCCATAGCGAAATGCCAGTGGCGGCAAAGGCAACTCGAACATCAGCACCGTTCGCCCCGGTTGGCGGGCGGCGATGAGAAGCTGCTCCAAGTGATGTTCAAATTGAGCGACAGGCAGTCCTTCCAACAGATCATTGCCGCCGATTTCGAGCAGGAGTACAGATGGCTCAGCATCGAACAAATCGACTTGTTGGCGAGCCGACTTCAACGTTGCACCGGGTTGCGATGCGTCGGTAATCGTCCAGAGCGAACTGCGTGCGAGTCGCTGCGGCCATGTGTCTTCTCCATCGTTCAACCCCGCCGTCACCGAATCGGCCACGATGGAGAGTCGATAGGACGAAACGCTCCCCACGGTGGGAGAGAGTTGGTACGGCAACTCAAACAACACGATGACGAAGGCACAACCGGTGACCAGCCAACTCAATCGGCGGCCCCTCTGCAAACGAGAGACACGAACGGCGGGATCGCTCACGAAACTCTGCCGCAAATCTTCGCAGCAGGACCACAGCAAGCTCACCCCGAACACGATGAGCAGCCAACGTGGTGTGGGGGACGGTAGGAGAAACGACCAAACCAGCCCGATTCGCGACGCGATGGTCAACGGTCGTCGCCATCGTTGCGGACAGTTGCAACTGAGGCCCATTTGAGCCAGACAAAACAACAGCAACCCGCACAGATAGCCATCTCCGCCGGGGAAATGAAACATCGCGAGTCGCAGCAGCAGCGTTGGCTCTTGCATGAAAGGTGTGATTCCGAGAGAGGCGACCTTACGCCGCAGCACAATTTTCGTCGCGGGGTGCAGTGGCATCGAAACGTTGCAGGAGGACTTCTGCCACGCGGCGGGTGGCACCGGTGGTGTAGATCTTCTTTCGCAACTGATCGAGTTCTTCGCGGGCGGCGGCGAGCTTGTGCGGGTCGCTGAGCCAGCGATCGACATCCTCCACGACCGCCTCCAGTACGGGTGCCGGGCTACCGACGCTGAGGTATTCGGGCATGATCTTTCTGCCCGCGATCAGGTTCGGCAGCGAGAACCATTTGATCGTGAGCAGCAGCTTGCTCAAAAAGTACATCGGCCATGAAGTGCGATAAACAACCACGGCCGGAGTCCGCCGGGCCAGCATCTCCAAGCTAACCGAGCCGGAAACCATGATGGCACAGTCGGCAAGTTCGATGATCTCGGAGGTCTTGCCCACGAAGAACGAGATCGGCAGCTCTGCTTGCAGTCGTTCGTACTGCTCGACACAGAATTGCCGCTGGCTTTCCTTGTAGTTGGCGACGAGGAAATTGACCTGCGGATGGCGTGCGTGCAGCCGTCGCGCAGCTTCCAGAATAAGTGGCCAGCTTCGTGTGACTTCTTGCTTGCGTGAACCGGGAAGCAGCGCGACGGTGGGGGCCGAGTCCGATGTCCACTCGCGTTGAAACGCTTCGTCCAGCGGGTGATCGGCAACTTCATCGAAGAACGGATGGCCGACATACAGCACCGGGACGCCTCGTTCGGCGTACCAGTCGGTCTCGAACGTCAGGCCCGACAGGATCAGATCGACGTACTTCCGAACACGACTGATCCGCCACGGTGCCCACGCCCACATTTGCGGCGGCATGTAATAGATCACCGGGATTCCGGCCGCCTTGGCTTTGCTGGCAATCCACCAGTTGAAGCCAGGGAAGTCGATCAGCACCACGACATCCGGCCGGTGCCGCGCGAAGTATTCTTCCGCCTGCTTGACCAGCTTAAAAAACTTCCAGATCAGCGGAATGGTTTGGAACGGCCCCATGACCGCCATCGTCGTCAACGGGAAGAGCAAGCCGCAGCCTGCACGGTCCATCAGCGGCCCACCAAAACCTGACGCTCGCAGTTCGGGCCGTTGGCGTTTCAGCTCGGTAATCAGGTGCGCGGCATGTTGATCGCCGCTCGGCTCACCCACGGAAAAGAAAACGTGCATAGTTCGGATCGTGCCTCGTGCGAGATGCGGCAAACGGGTTGTCCTCCCCTCACGGCGGGAGTCGAGTGCCGGACAGGGCGAGGCTTCCCAGAAAACTTTTTTCCCGTCAAGACGGATGAAGAGCAACGGCCGGAACATTGTCTGGAGAGCCACCCTACGTTTTGACGAAGCGGATTGTCGAACTTCGTCGGCTATCCCTCACGCGGCACACCGTGAGGGGTTTCCGAGCGGGGCGGCGTCAGCCCCCCGGTTCTTCCAAAGCGGGCTTACGCCCAAGAGCCGGGGGGCTGACGCCGCCCCGCTCAGAGGTCTTATCACTGACCGCGCGTGGGCCAAACATTTCGTTGAGACTCGCGGCGGCTAGAACTTCTCAAACGGAGGGATAGCCACCACAATCTCGACCCGACGAAATACGTCCCGCGACGGGATGCCGCAGCGGGGCGGTGCGTCGCGCTGAATCGAATTCCAATCACACGAAAGCTGAGTCTGATGTCCGACAATTGGGAGATGTACTTTACGAACGTGGACGAGGCTCCGGCGGCGATGCTGGTCGATATGGGAGCGGCCGCCTCGGCCCCCGATCCTGAGCGGCCAGTGCTGCTGTGGATGTGGCTGCACCTGAAGTCGCCGAACGACGACGGCTTCGCCACCGATGAAGAGGAACCGCGATTGGTCGAGATCGAGGACGCGTTCATCGACGCCGTCGAACTGACGGGCGATGCGATCCTCGTCGGACGGATCACGACCAGCGGGCGGCGCGAGTTCTACTTCTACGCCAAGTCGGCCGAGGGCTTCGACGATTCCATCGCCGAGTCCATGCAGGCGTTTGAAGAGTACGAATACGAAACGGGCCAGCAGGAAGACGAAGAGTGGAATCACTACTTGAATGTTCTCTACCCGGAGCCGGAGAACATGCAGGAGATCTTCAACATGCGTGTCATCGAGAATCTGTCCGAAGAGGGCGATTCCCTGACCACGGTGCGCCCTGTCGAGCACCACGCCACATTCATAGATGACGACAGCCGCACGCGATTCGTCGCAGCAGCAGCAGCGGTTGGCTACACAAAACTCTCCGAGGACTTGAGCGACGATCCGGATGAGGAACTGAAATTTGGCATCACACTGCAACGCGAACACGCCGTCGATTGGGAGTCGATCGACGACGTGACGTTCGAGTTGTTCGAGTTGGCGAGCGAAAACGAAGGACTCTACGCAGGCTGGAGTTCACCCGTCGTGAAGCAGTGATCGCGAATCAGCACCGCTGTCGCCGGTGAACCGGTGGCGCACACTGATTCGCCACATCGTTCAAGTCCGCGTTTTGAATCTTGGGAGAAGTCGCCACCATGACAACTACTTCATCTCGAATCGTCCTACTGGGGCTGATGCCGTTGCTGAGCTTCCTGCTGGCCAGTACGGAGTCCTTCGCGGCGGAAGTGCCGGACTTCAACAGTCAGGTGCTGCCCGTGTTTCGTCGGTACTGCAACGGGTGCCACAACACGAAAGAGGCGGAAGGGGGCCTCGTGCTGGAGGATTTTGCCCGTGCGATGAAGGGGGGAGAAAATGGAGCGGCCCTCGTCGCTGGCAAAAGTGGCGAGAGTCGGCTGTGGAAACTGGTGACCGGCCAGGACGAACCGAAAATGCCGCCGAAAGACCATGCGGCACCGAAGTCAGAAGAGCTGGCTCTCATCAAAGCGTGGATCGATGCGGGGGCGAAGGCACCGTCGGGAGGACTGGCCGCAACGGGACTGGTCACGCCAAAGGTCGCGCCGCACGGCAAAGTGCGCGAACCAATCACATCCGTGGCGGCATCACCCGATGGGAAGTGGATCGCTGTCGCACGGCCACACGCCGTGGAAGTCTTAAACGCGAGTGATCGAGTCCTCGCGAAGTCACTGATCGGGCACACGGGAGCGATCAACGATGTCAGTTTCTCAACGAACGGTGAGTGGTTGAGTGTCGCCTCGGGTGAGACCGGCCTCGGAGGCGAGGCAACACTGTGGAAGACGGCTGACTGGACACGAGGCCGCGTAGTCCAAGGGCATCGCGATGCGGTCTATGCCGCGCGGCTCAGTCCCGATGGGACGCTGCTCGCCACTGCCAGCTACGACCGTGATGCACAAACGTGGGACTTGGCCAGCGGCCGGTCACTGAAAACTTTTTCCGGTCACAACGACGCCATTTACGGACTGTCCTTCGCGCCGAACGGCAAGCTGCTCGCGACGGCCAGCGGGGATCGTACCGTCAAGTTGTGGGACGTGGCGACGGGCCAGCGGCTCGACACGTTCTCGCAACCGTCGAAGGATCAAAACACCGTTGCCTTCAGCCCGAACGGCCAGCTCGTGGTGGCCGCCGGTCTCGACTGCCGCATCCGTGTCTGGCAGATCAGTGAGACAGCCAAAGAAGGAACGAACCCGATCCTCTACGCGAGGTTCGCCCACGAGGGACCGATCCTCAAGGTCGTGTTTTCGCCCGACGGCCGTTTGCTCGCGTCATCATCTGAGGACCGACGGATCAAACTTTGGGAGACGAAGACGTTCACCCAAGTCGCCGTATTGGAGCGACAGCCCGACTGGGGCGCGGCCGTCAGCTTCACCTCCGACAGTCGGCAGTTGCTGGTGGGGCGTATGAACGGGTCGCTCTCGATCTACCCGCTCGACCCGAAGTGGGGCGAGACCTCGGTTGAGTTGCAGCGTCTCGGCGAAACCGTGGACTTCACCAATGATCGCGCGGGCGAACAAAGCGTCTCGCTGAATGAGATCGAACCCAATGACGGACCTTCGTCCGCGATGCCATTGCCAATCCCCGGTGTCGTGAAGGGTGAGTTCACTCGCGCCGCGAGTGACAAGTCGGCCGATCCCGACTGCTACCGGATCGATGCCAAAGCCGGGCAAGTCTGGATTATCGAAACGAATGCCGGACGAAGTGGCTCACTGGCGGACACGAAGCTCGAAGTCCTGCACGACGACGGCCGACCGGTCGTGCGGGCGCTACTGCAAGCGATTCGCGATTCGTGGATCAACTTCCGCCCGATCGACTCGTCCTCGCCCGATGTACGGCTCGAGTTCTGGGAGGAAATGGACCTCAACCAGTACCTCTACATGCAGGGTGAAGTCTGCAAAACGTTCCGCGCTCCGCAGGGACCGGATTCGGGCTATCAGCTCTACACGCTCAATGGCAAGCGGCGCGACTACTTCGACACGAGCGCGACGGCGCACGCAAAAGAGGAACCGTGCTACATCGTCGAGGCATATCCACCCGGATCGCAAATTGTGGAGAATGGTCTACCGGTCTTTCCGCTCTATTTCGGCAACGATGACGACGCGGAACGGAAGCTCGACAAGGACTCGCGACTCACGTTCACGGTCCCGACGGATGGCTCGTACCTCGTGAAAGTCACGGACGTGCGCGGCTTTACTGGAAGCAAGAATCACTACACGCTCACCGTCCGTCCCCCTCAGCCCGACTTCGCGGTGACGATCAACACGTTGAACCCCAAGGTCGCGGCGGGGAGCGGACAACGATTGAAGTTCACGCTGAACCGCATCGACAATTTTGAGGGAGACGTGCGACTCGACATCGCCGGGTTGCCCGCTGGTTTCTCCGCGTCATCGCCCGTCGTCATCGCGGCGGGACACGTTGAAACGAACAGTGTCATCAGCGCGGCGAAGGACGCTGTCGAGCCGATGAAAGTGGACTGGGAGCGAACCGCAGTTCTCGCCACCGGCTTGATCAACGGACGACTCGTCACGAAGACGGTCGGTTCGCTGGGTGAGATCAAGCTGGAGAAGGCTCCGCAAATCCGAGTGACCCTGGTCCCCGATCAGCCTCAGTTCACAGCGGCCGACGGCGGCTTGGCAATCATGCCGGGAACAACCATCACAGCCAAGATCATCGTCGAGCGAAATGGCTTCGACGGCGATGTGAAGTTCGACGTGGACAACCTGCCGCATGGGATCATCGTCGATAACATCGGGCTGTCCGGCGTTCTCGTCCGAGCCAATGAGACCGAACGCCAGATATTTCTGACCGCCCGGCCGTGGATCCCGGCCACCACTCGCTGGATTCACGCGGTGGGACAAGTTCAAGGAAACCAAGCGACGCCCGAAGTCCGCCTGCATGTCCTGCAACGCGGCGAGATCGTGGCGAAGTAGGTGATGGCTCGTTTAACCGCCTGGGCAACGCCCAGGCGGTTAAACGAGATGCTTCTCGATCGTCGAAAATCACCGCTGCCCAATCACGAGTAACCCGCTCGTGCGGTGTGAGGCTTCGATCCCACCCGGCAAGCTGACGGTGCCGAGTGCCGCAGTCAGGTCGGCGAGGCGATTCCAGTGGGCGTGGCCCATCGCTTGGCGAGGCCAAGCTTGGCGTTGCCACAGTTGCACGAAAGCTTCGCGCACCAGATGACATGGCTCGTTGGCGAACGGTCGCGTGTTGAGTCGTATCACGTTGGGTTGCGCATCCAATACAGAGGCATCAAGCAACCGCGCGGCCAGCGTCGTGAGCGTCGCTTCGATCTCGGCCGCTTGCTCGGAGAGGCGGGTTAGCGAGAGATCGACCTTCTCGCCGAAGTGACTTCGCAGTTGAGGTAGCAGTTCGTGACGGAGCCAGTTGCGGGTGAGACGGGTGTCGGTGTTGGTGGCATCGGTGCGGAATTCCTGTCCGATTTCCTTCAGATAGGCTTCGACCAGCTCGCGGCGAATCGAAAGCATCGGTCGCACAAGACGGATGTCTTCGGACAGAGACCGTTCGGATGGGATGCCTCGCAATCCCGACAACCCCGTGCCGCGAAAGAGGTGATGCAGCACGGTCTCGACCTGATCGTCGGCCGTGTGAGCGAGTGCGATCGCGTTGATTTTCAGTCGCGCGACGGTCTCGTTGAGGAACCGATGACGAGCGTCCCGCGCGGCCTCTTCCACGCCGCCGCGTTCCTGCGTGAGATCACTCGTGACGACACCGATCTCCACCGGAAGTGTCAGCGATTCGGCAAGCTCCTTGACCCAAGCCGCATCCGCATCGCTGGCCGCTTCGCGCAGTTTGTGATTGAGGTGTGCGACTCGCAGCGACAGCGCGAACTCATTCCGCAACTCGAAGAAACCGCGCAGCAGTGCCACGCTGTCAGCTCCACCCGAGACGCCGATCAGGAGGCTGGCTTCGTTGACCTGGCAGCGTGTGAGGCCGTGTCGCAAAGCGGCTAAAAAATGAGAGATCGCGTTCAAAACAAACGGCTTTCCGAGCAGGGGACGTGAGTCCTCCGGTTCTTGCTATGACTTCCGAGCGGGGGACGTGAGTCCCCCGGTTCTTTTTTGCGCGATAGGTCGTTCGCACGAAGTACCGGGGGACTCACGTCCCCCGCTCAGACAAAAGTATGGCTCACGCCAAGACTTCGCTGATCGCGTGGCCATGCTCAAGCACCGCCACCGGACGACCGAAGCGGTCAGGAACGCGAGTCTCGGTTTCGATGCCGAGACTCGCGTACATCGTGGCGGCGATGTCGGCCGGGCCGTGTCCGCGCGAGAGGGGATAGGCAGCGTGCTTGTCCGTCGTGCCGACGACTTGCCCCTTTTGAATACCTGCTCCGGCAAAGAACATCGAACCGCAGGCTCCCCAGTGATCGCGGCCTCCGAGCGCGTTGATCTTCGGCGTGCGGCCGAACTCGGTCAGATAGACGACCAGCGTCGAATCAAGCAGCCCGCGTTGTTTGAGATCACTGATGAGCGCCGCGAACGCCTTGTCGATCCCCGCCACGCTGTAGCCGCGTTTGCACATCTCAGAAACATGCGGAAACTTCTGCTCGCGGACGTTGTGAATGTCCCACACGTTGCCGTAGTCGGGGTCGTAGCCGTAATCGACCATCACGAACCGGGCACCCGCCTCAACGAGTCGCCTCGCCGTCAGACAGCGACCGCCGATCTTGGTCCGGCCATAATCATCGCGCGTCGAGACCGATTCCTCGTTGATGTCGAAGGCTCCTCGCACTTGCGGCGATGTGAGCAGTTTCAACGCTCCGCCGTAGTGGCCTTCCATCGCGGGCAGGGCACCGGACTTCTCGACGTTTCGCAGCGTCTCTTCGAGGCTCGAACGAAGCTGACTGCGCCGCTCGATGCGGCCGATCGTCATCTCGTTGGGGAACCGCAACTCGGGCGGGCTGAGGTCTTCACTGGCGAACGGCGACGGGTTCTCGGACTTCTCACCCACGGTGAAGTCGGGCTGCTCGGGCTGACCTCCGAGACAGAACGGAGCGAACTGGTTGCCAAGCCATCCTCCCACAAACAGGTTGTGTGGCGGCGGTCCCGGTCGCGTGATCCCCGGCACCGCGATGTAGCCGGGCAAACCATTGCGCGGGCCAAGTAAAAAATTGACGATGGACCCGATGTTTGGCTCGGTGAAGAGTTGAGCCTGCGTCACCTTCCGGCCCGACAGCGTGTAGACCTGGCTGAGCAAGTGATCATCGCTGTCGTGCGAGAACGATCGGACGACGGACAGCTCGTTCGCGATGCGGGCTAGGTTGGGACACGTCTCACTAAAGAAGACTCCGGGCAGCGCCGTCGGGATCGCGGACAACGTTCCTCGAATCTGTTCGGGAGCCTCCGGCTTGGGGTCGAGCGAATCAATGTGCGTGACGCCGCCACCCATCCATAGAAATATGACCGACTTCGCTTTGGCGGCCGAGTTGGGAGTGAACTCGCCACGAGCCGTTCCACCCAGCAACCCCGGCATCACCGACGCCGACAACGCCAGCGGCCCGACCTTAAGCAAATCGCGCCGGCAAACGAGCGACTTCAAGTTCTCAATCTTCATCGCAGTGAGCGGACTCATGGGGAACGACCCTCGTGGCGGGAAGAGGCGGGCGGAACGAACAGAGTTGACGTGAGCGACAGAACTACTGTAGTCCCGTCGCTCCGCCGACGGGACGTGTACAGAGCGAACGTTTCCCGATAAATAACGCACCGTACAGCATGTCCTGCCAGCGGAGCGTCAGGACTACGTTAGTTTTGTCGGGCACGTCAGAGTCAGGCGGGCGGCATTATGAGTTGTCGGCTGCGGGAGGGGCAAGACATCAATGGCAGAGCGTGGAGGACTCGTTGCCCACGCGGTTCAACGACTCCGTCACGGCCGTGCGAGGCATAACAGCCCGTTGAAAAACGTAGGGTAAGCCTCTGACTTGCCTCTTTTTCAACTGCTTTCACGGGCAAGCGAGACGCTTACCCTACGTTTTTCAACAGGCTGCTAACAGATGAAAGAGGACAACTGACATGGATGTCGCGGCGAGTGAGATCGATCCCAATGCAGACCGTTCGTGGGACGTGCCGCTGCTGTTTGCGACGCGCTGTGTGCGGCTGTTTGCGTATGGGTTTCTGTCGGTGGTCCTCGTGCTGTACTTGAGTGCGGTCGGGATCGACAACGAGCGGATCGGCATTTTGCTGACGTTGACACTGCTCGGCGACACGATGATCTCGCTCCCCATCACGACATGGGCCGACCGGATCGGACGGCGGCGCATGTTGGTGGCGGGAGCGCTGCTCATGGTTTTCGCGGCGGGATTGTTTGCGATCACGCGCGACTTCACTTGGTTACTGGTCGCGGCGACGATCGGCGTCATCAGCCCCAGCGGCGGTGAGATCGGGCCGTTCCTGTCGATCGAACAAGCCGCGCTGTCGGGACTGTTGCCGGGCGAACGTCGTACAATGGTCTTCGCTTGGTACAATCTGATTGGATCGTTCGCGACAGCGGTCGGGGCACTTGTCGGGGGCTTCATCTGTCAGTGGGTTGAGTCACGCGGTGCGACGGGAGCGGACATCTATCGCCCGGCCATCGTGGGCTACGGTGCGGTGGGGTTGCTGCTGGCGGTCATGTTCCTGTGGCTCTCGTCGCGGATTGAAGTGACTGCGGCAGAGAACTCGACCGCCGTCGCGCGTGGCCCACTTGGATTAGGGAAGTCGCGCGGGATCGTGGCGAAGTTGTCGGTCCTGTTTGCGATGGACGCATTCGGCGGCGGCTTCATCGTGCAGAGCGTGTTGGCTTACTGGTTCAAAGCTCGGTTCGACATGGACCTCGCCACATTGGGCGGCATCTTTTTTGGAGCGAATGTCCTGGCGGGTATTTCTGCATTGCTCGCCGCTCGACTGGCGAATCGCATCGGCCTGATCAACACGATGGTCTTCACGCACTTGCCGTCGAATGTGCTGTTGATCTTGGTGCCACTGATGCCGAACTTCTGGCTCGCGCTGACACTGCTGCTGATCCGGTACAGCATCTCGCAGATGGACGTGCCGACGCGACAGAGCTACGTGATGGCGGTCGTCGCGCCGGAAGAGCGATCAGCCGCGGCGGGAGTCACGGCGATGGCCAGGTCTCTCGGCGCAGCCCTTTCCCCGTGGATGGCCACGCGGTTTTTGGACTCGGACAACCTGCTGCTCGCGGGGATGCCGTTCTATTTGGCGGGCGGGATCAAGGTGCTGTACGACTTGCTGCTGTACCGCGAATTCGTCTCCCTGAAGACGCCCGAGGAATCGTCGCGCCGCGAGGAATGAGGGGCAGAGGTGTGTGCAGCCCGCGCCTCAGTAGGTTGGCAGCCTGTTGAACTGCAATCGGAAGCCTTCCACTCATGCTCCCAGCTCTTGCTTGAGTGCTTCCAACTCCGCATCAATCTGAAGGTGGCGGTCGTCTGCCGGGACGGTCGCGGGTGGCAGCGCTGAGTTGGCGGAGACTGCCACTCCTGCGTCATCGAGCATGACGCCGAGGCTGGCCTGCTTGCGAAGGGCTTCCGCGAGACGAGCCTCCAACGCGCGTTGCATTGTGGCAAGATGCTCCTTCGTCGCGACAGCCGCTTGGTGCTGTTGTTCGAGTCCCGCGATCAAGTCTTCGACTTCGCGCTTTCGCAGCAGACAGTCGCGCGCGGCGGACTCGGATTTGGAGACGAGATGGCCGCGTGCTTTTGCCGTCCACGAGGTCGCAGCCACACGATGCTCTTCAATTTCGCGGAGCAGCCGCGACTCCGAATTGGCCGCCGTGTTAACGCTGCGCTGGGCACCGGCCAGCCCTTCCTGCATCTCACGAACGATGTCGGCGATCGCGGCACGCGGGTCGTCGGTCTCTCGCAGCAATTGCGACAGGTTGCAGGTCACGATGTCGGTCAGTCGGCTGAAGTAACTCATGGCGAGTCTCCTGCGGGGGATTGAACTGTGGTCATAGCGGGCGTCGGTAAATACCAACCCGAAGCGTAAGCGAGGACCTGCGAGTGTGATTGAGTTCGATCTCCAGCGGATCCCATCGGTTCCCTGACTCCTCGCTCACGCTTCGGGTTGGTGTCGTTGCAGCCGTTAACTGGCAATGTTCGGATCGAGGATCCCTTTGGCTGCGAGTTTCTCACGCAGTTTTTCGCGAGCCAGTCGCAGACGGCTTTTGGTGGTGGGGAGATTCGACTCCATGGCCTCGGCGATCTCGGGCAAACTCAATCCGGCGAACGAATATAGGATGAAGGTCAACCGTTGGTCTTCGGGAATCTGTGGCAACAGGCTATCGACGAGCTGAGACAGTTCCTTTTGGTCGGCGTGCTCGCCGGGCTGCAGGATGTCACCCGGCAACCGCGCGACGATGTCTTCGCCCTCCTCGCCATCAAGGCCCGGCGTGCGGCGAACCGATCGCACCAGCGCATCGTGCGATCGTTTGCGCGTCGTGTCGATCAGCAGATTACGGGCGATCCGGTACATCCACGCTTTGAACAACCCGCGCGGCAGATAGTCCCACGCGGTGTTGTGGATGCGAAGCAATGTCTCCTGAGACAGGTCTTCGCCCAACTGCCAGTCGCGGAGATGTCGGTAGAAAAACCCGATTAATGGCGACTGATGACGCTGAACCAGTTCCGCGAAAGCGTGCGTGTCGCCTCCCTGCAACCTCAGCATCAACTCGTCGTCTTCGTCGTGCATGGATCGACTTTGATCTGACGCGGGAAAAGGGGAAGAGAAGGAGTAACAGATGTCTTTGTGAAGTCGTAAACGCTTCCGTGTCGAAGGTGGCGACCACTGTAATCGTCAGTGCCGCGCTTGCCTACGCACAGCGTTGGCGAGGGGTGATGAAGTCGCTATACCTCGCGCGGCGAAAAGCTTGGGTTTGTGGTGGAACGGCTCTCGGTCGTCGTTTTCCAAGGGGTAGGAAGGTTTGAGGAATGTCCTCACGCGCAACCGGTCCAAGCCCTCCTCACCACCCGACCGCTCTCCCCGCAAAGCCGGGGCGAGGGGATAGATTTTAAATAGGAAGCATTGATGACGGCGATCTCACTCGAATATGGCGTGGACGGTTGTTGGGAGGGTGAAATTGAGGGTGATCGCCTGCTGGTTCACCATGCCGGGCCGATGCCATTGGCCGACGCGCTCGCCGCGATTCGCGCGAGCCTCACATCGCCCATCGACTTTCCCCCCTTGAAGCAAGCCGTTGTGCCGGGTGATCGGGTTGTGCTGGCTCTGGATCGCGGCATCCCTTCCTCCGCTGAGATCATCGCGGAGTTGTGCGCGACGATGATCGCGGGAGATATCCTGCCGGAGAATCTGCTCATTCTTCAGCCCGCATCGCTGACGGGAGTGCGTCCCTCCGACCCGCGACGACTCCTCCCCGAAGCGATCCGCAACGAGGTCGTTTGGAAAGTTCACGACCCCACGGTGAAAGACGGCGCCAGCTATCTCGCGTCGAGCGCGGCGGGCGAGCGAATCTATCTCGCTCGCGAAGTTGTGGAGGCCGATTTTCTGATTCCGATCTCGCGATTGGGCTACGACTCCGTACAGGGCCGACGCCATGTCATGGGGATGTTCTATCCCGGCCTCTCCAATACGGAAGCCTTTACGAAGTCACTCGGACAAGGGCACAGTGAATTGGGGCCGGATGATGATCGTCCGCTGAGGCAGCTCATCACGGAGCTGCCTTGGTTGCTCGGCATTCAGTTCGCAATGCAAGTTCTACCGTCAGGACGGCGCGGAGGAGCGGCGCAAATTTTAGCGGGGCAACCGGAGGCCATCACCGCGCGCGGAATCACCATCCTCGACGATCACTGGAGACTGCGTGGTGACGAGCGAGGTGAAACCATCCTGCTTTCAATCCCTTCCACTTCGGGGGAACCGATTGGCTGGGAAGAACTCGGTGCGGCACTCGATGCGGCACGCAGCCTAGTCGAAAATGAGGGCCGCATCGTGGTGCTCAGCGACTTGGCATTACCGACCGGCCCGGGCGCACCGTCCACGCCGGGGATCGACATCCTGCGTTCCTATCGTTCCCCGCGCGAAGCTCTCAGGCCGCTCCGCAAGGCCGCTCCGCCCGATCTGTTGGCCGCGTCGCAGATCGCACGCGCCACCGACTGGGCATCTGTATTTCTGCTCAGCCGCCTCGATTCCGAGTTCGTCGAAGACCTCTCCATGACACCGCTGGAGAATGATCGCGAAGTGACCCGGCTGATCTCGCAATGCGAAAACTGCATTGTCTTCGACGGTGCCCAGCACATTCACACCGAACTCGCCGACGATTAGGGGCTGTGCAGAATCTATTTCCGAGGGTTCGCGGATGACGATCAGGCTCCAGACCGCAGAACGGCACGAACTCCGATCTTTCTGCCACACATTTTTCTGCCATGTTTTTTGAGGAAGCGACAGAAAAATGTGTGGCAGAAAGGTGATTCAAAACAGAGCCTCCGTCATGCGGCAACCCTTTGGAACGACACGATCACTCCCGAAATTCTCGGATGTAGTAGATGCACAGCCCCTTAGTAGCCTACGGCAAGACGTTTGGACCGTGTGAAGCATCAAAGCCGTTCCAACTGTGGAGATATTCATGACCACACCGACTCCCCCCGTGACCGTGAACAAACTACGTGTTCTCGCGATTCATGCTCACCCCGACGACATCGAAATTCAGTGTGCGGGAACTTTGTTGCGGTTGAAGCAGCTCGGTTGCACGATCTCGATGGCAACGATGACTCCCGGCGATTGCGGCAGCGCGAAGTTGTCTTGCGAAGAGATCGCGACGGTCCGACGTGGCGAAGCCCAACGTGCGGCCGATCTGATCGGAGCCGACTACACGTGCGTCGAGTTCCGCGACTTGAGCATCGTCCACGACAACGACAGCCGCCGTCGTGTGACCGAAGTCATCCGACGAACTCGACCCGACATCGTCCTCACCGCACCGCCCGTCGATTACATGAGCGATCACGAAGTCACGAGCCGACTCGTGCGCGATGCCTGTTTCAACGCGAGCTGTCCCAACTACGCGACTCTCCAGTGGGATCCCGCTCCCGCCACACAAAAAATTCCGCACCTCTATTACGTCGATGCCATTGAGGGAATCGACTGGTACGGCCGCGCTCAGCCGACCGACTTCATTTTGGACATCTCATCGACCTTCGAGCGGAAGTTGGACATGCTCGCCTGCCACGCCAGTCAGCGCGATTGGCTGCGGCGTCAACACGGCCTCGATGAGTACCTCGACGGTTGCCGTCGCTGGTCCGCCTCACGCGGACAAGCAATCGGTGTCGAGTACGGCGAAGCGTTCACTCAACATTGCGGGCATCCCTACCCACACGACAACTTGCTGCTGGCATTGCTGTCGCTGTAAGAGGGCGTGGTCACTTGAAGCGACGAACCACCAACACCAACCCGCAGCGCGAGCAAGGACGACTCACACCGGACTTCGCGAGGCCCTCGTTGACGCTGCGGGTTGGCGTCACATGTTTTGAAATCGCTCTGAGCGGCTCGGGTTGCCGTACCACAGATCAAAGCCTGACGCGCAAGCGAAAACTCGTCTGCCGAGCCGCTTCGCTTGCGCGTCAGGCTTTGCTGGGTAGGCCATTTTCTGCCGCTCGCCTAACCGCTCAACTCAGACGTGACCGACAAAAGGCGAACTCTGGCGAGCCGCGTGTCGTAAGGCCGCGAGTTTCCAACTGAAAATCAAGAACCCACGGCCTTACGGCACGCGGCTCGCCAGCTTCTGTCGGAAACGTCAACTCAGCCCGTACAGTGCGCCGAACTTACTGTTCAAGTGTTCGACCAGCGGGACATGCGACAGCGATTCGCCGGTGACGACTTCCACCAACCGTCGTGCCGGATAGCGTTTGCCGTGGTTGTGAATCTTCTCGTTCAGCCACGCCTTGAGCGGCTTGAACTGGCCCTTGGCGAACTGTTCATCGAGATCACCGAGGTCACGTCGGGCGGCGTTGTAGAACTGTGCGGCGTACATGTTGCCGAGGGCATAGGTCGGGAAGTAGCCGAGCAACCCACCGCTCCAATGAATGTCCTGCAAGCAGCCTTGTGAGTCGTTCGGCACTGCCAGTCCAAAGTATTGCGAGAACTTTTCATTCCAGGCACCGGGTACGTCGGCGGGCTTCAGTTCACCCGAGACCAGCAGTTGCTCGATCTCAAACCGCAACATGATGTGTAGGTTGTACGTGACTTCATCCGCCTCAACACGAATGAACGACGGTCGGACATCGTTGATCGCGAAGTGGAAGTCATCAAAGCCAACTTGCCCCAGAGCCTGAGGGAACGCGATTTGAGCCGTCGGATACATGTACTTCCAAAACGACTGACTCCGACCGACAAAGTTCTCCCACATCCGCGACTGCGATTCGTGAATTCCGAGCGACACGGCTTGCCCAATGCCGAGGCCGAAGCTGTCGGTTGGCAGGCCCTGATCGTAGATACCGTGCCCCGATTCATGCAGCACGCCGAAGAATGCCGACGGGAAGTGATGGTCGTTGTAGCGCGTCGTCAGACGGCAATCGCCTGGCCCGAAGCCGCTGCAAAAGGGATGAGCCGAGGCATCAATGCGGCCTCGCTCGAAGTCGAATCCGATCGACCGAGACGCTCCTTCGGACAGGACGATCTGCGGCGTTTTCGGATAGTGCCGCGTGAGGATGTCGATGTTGGGCCGCCTCGACGAATGATGGATCGCCGAGACCAGCTTCACCAATTCATCGCGCAGCGGCGCGAAAACCTTCGCGATATCGGCCGTCGTCGCGCCCGGCTCATAATCGTCCAGCAGCGCGTCGTAAGGAACGCCACTGCCGTAGCCGATGGCCTGCGCCTCTTCGCGTTTCAGCCCGATCATCTTTTCGAGCCACGGCAGGAAGTCGGAAAACTCGGAATCGGCGCGGGCCTTGACCCAAGCTTGTTGAGCGAGCGTTGTCGTGCGCGAGAGTTCTTCGACGAGTCGGCGCGGCAGTTTGGTCGCTCGGTTGAAAGAGCGTCGTGCCTCGCGAACATTCACCGCGCGATCACCATCCGGATCGCCGAGGTCTCCCGCCGCTTCGAGTTCGCTCAGCAATTCGCCGATGCGAGGAGATGTGGCCCGTTCGTGAGTCAGTCCTGCGATGAGACCCAACTGTTCCGAACGAAACTGCGCCCCACCCTCGGGCATGAACGTTTGCTCGTCCCAGCCGAGAACATTGCTGCACGAACCGAGCAGCGCGGCCTCGCGCAGCAACCGAGCCAACTCCAAGTACGATTCATCCGTCCGTGACATTCACTGTTCCTTCGGAAAGCCTTCACAGGATCAAAGTCGAGCCGACATATTCGCGATCCGCGTACAGCCGTCAAGCAACAACTCGGTGTTCGTTTAACCGCGTGGGCAACGCCCCGCGCGTCGAGTGACGTGGAAAGCGGTCTCGCCATTCGACGCGCGGGGCGTTGCCCACGCGGTTAAACGAAGCAGCCACTGACCTCACGCCAGCCGCTGATGGACGAGCGACTCCAAGTACCCGGCGACCTCTTCTAGGCTCATGGCGGTCGTGTCGATGATGATCGCGTCCTCAGCCGGTTGCAGTGGTGAACAGGCTCGCGTCTGGTCCCGTTCGTCGCGCAGGGCTTGCTGAGAAAGCAGGTCTTCGAGCGGCAGGATCTCCCCTTTGTCCTGCAATTCCAGCTGACGCCGCTTCGCACGCTCGACAGGTGACGCGGTGAGAAAGAATTTGCACTCGGCCTCCGGGAAGACAACGGTTCCCTGGTCGCGGCCTTCCGTGACGAGGCTCGTCCCGCGCGCAGCGGCTTGTTGCAGCGCGACAAGGCAGCCGCGCACCAGTGGATTCGCAGCAACCATCGAAGCGCCCAGCGTGACCTCTTGTCCGTGGATGGCCTCCGTCACATCACGCCCATCCAGCAGCAGCCGACTGTTCACGAACACGATCTCCAACGTCGGTGCCACTTGACCGACAGACACAACATCCGCGAGATCGATCTCACGCTGAAGACACGAATAGGCGACGGCCCGATACATCGCGCCGGTGTTGAGAAACTCGAATCCCAACCGGCTGGCAAGCGTCTTTGCCACAGTACTTTTCCCCGTCCCAGCAGGTCCGTCGATGGTCACGATCATGGGTGAGGTTACTTGTAAGAATGGAATTGAGCTTCACCGGGATCAACCCACGCTGCCGAAACGGACGCGTTGGTGCGACGCACACTAACCCGAAGCGTGAGCGAGGACGCCACTCACATCCTCGTGCATCCTCGCTCACGCTTCGGGTTGGTGTGGCTTCAGGCCAGATCGGGCTTGTCAGGGAACAACATGCTGATGCTCGTTCGATCGTGGATCGACCGGATTGCATTCGCCATCAGATGCGAGACGGAGACGACTTCAATGTTGGACGGCAGCGGATCGAACGAGTTCTCAATCGTGTCGGTGATGAACATCTTCTTGATCTCACTGTCAGCAATCCGCTGTGCGGCTCCCTTCGACAAGACACCATGCGTCACCGCGACGTAGATGTCTTTCGCGCCGCGTGTCTTCAACGTGCGAGCCATCTCGACCAGCGAGTTCCCGGTAATCGTGAGGTCATCCACAAGGAAAATATTCTTGCCCTGCACGTCGCCGATCACTTCGAGAATCTGCACGGTCTCGGTGTGATCAGAGCGATGCTTGTTGCCAATGACGACCGGCGCACCGAGCAAACCCGCATACGCGGCAGCACCCTTCGCGAAGCCGACATCGGGACTACACACCACGAGATCGCGAACGTTCAGTTGTTTGAAGTGTTCGACCAGAACGTTGCGGCCGTAGAGGTGATCGACGGGAATTCGAAAGAACCCTTGAATCTGCGGGCTGTGCAAGTCCATCGTCAGCACACGGTCGGCACCTGCCGCTTCAATCGCATCGGCACAGACTCGGGCGCGAATCGACACGCGCGGCTCGTCCTTTTTGTCACCCTGCGCGTAGCTAAAAAACGGGATCACAGCGGTGACGTTTTGGGCACTCGCGCGGCGAGCGGCGTCGATCCAGAAGAGCAGTTCCATGAAGTTATCGTTCACCGGATAGTGGCAACCCTGAATGATGAAGACATCTTTGCCGCGCACGTTCTCCTTGATGCGGACGAACACGTTTCCCTCACTGAAGACATGAGCGCGACCGGGAGTCAGCGACACGCCGAGCGTGTTCGCAATGTTTTGTGCCAACAACGGATTGGCGTTTCCCGCGAGGATCGCAAGGTCGCCCTGCGGAGCCTGAAACGGCGCGGGTCTCGGTCCCGCCAAGTCGGGCCGTGAGAAATTCATCAAACGAGTCTCCAGCAAGCAGTCGATCAGCGGCACGAAGCTCAAAAGGGAGCGGGCGGGCGGCATGATAGCGGCCGCGCGAGGCGTCTCAAAGGAAGCGAAACGTGACTCCAGAGTCCGCTCAAGGGCACACCAAACACCAACCCGAAGCGTCAGCGAGAAGGCGGTGAAACGGCGAAGCGTCAAGCTTCATTGCGTGAGCGAGAAAGTCCAGCTACGGCGTCCTCGCTCACGCTGCGGGTAGGTGTGACCGAGGTGTTCCTCCTCCGTCAATCGCCAGCGCCCATCAAAAACAAACGGCTCGACCAATCCTTTGGTCGAGCCGTCTGAATCGTGTCGCAATTAAGCAGTCATTCGCCGCGGGTGGCATCCATGCCGCCCGGCGACTACGCCATTTAGGCGAATGACCTGCCGAGGACCAAGCTGCCGCAAGGTCTCCAGCGTTTTCAAGGCTAGGCATCCGTTCCAGCCTCGTCCGTCCGCGTAGCCCGGTCGCCAGCGGATACTTCCTTGTCTCGTCACCTTCTGTTGAAAACGGGGCGTGAGGCAGATTCCGAACCCGCCAGTGTTTCACATCCATGTTTTACCGGCAGGTTCCAAACCTGCCTCACGCCCCTGTTTCAACTCATTCTCAACTTTGAAACGTCTTCAACCACCCAACGCTCGCGCTGCCAACTCGTCGAACGCGGGGGTGTGTTCGGTCATGAACGCGTCCCACGCGTCCTTGTCCCACAGTTCCGCGTGGTCTTGGACTCCCAACAGGTAGGTGTCGCGCTTCAATCCTGCGTACTCGGTCAGACGATCCGGAATCCGAATCCGGCCCTGCCCATCCAAATCGACTCGCTCAGCAGCCGAGTAAAACAGCCGCAAGTACTTCTGATGATTTCCCTCAGTCTTCAACTTCGCCGCGAATGCTTCAAACCCTGCGGGGGAGTAGATCACCAGCGATTTCTCAGTCCCCGGGGCCACCACCAAACTGGTCAGCTCGGCTTCGCCAAAGTCATCTCGCAGCCGTTTGGGAACGGGAACGCGCTTCTTTTCGTCGAGCGTTCTTGGATATGTTCCCGTCAGTGCCATTTGTCACCATCGTTCCCCATTCGTCCCCACCGGCGGGGAGAATTTACCAACCGTTTCAAACGACGCAAGCGGCAATCTCGGGATGACCGTGCGGCGACGACGGACTTGGAGCGCAGTCCGTTGCGGGGCAAGAGATTGAAGATTTTGGGAAAATTCTGCGGGGGAGGGGGCGGAAGACCGGAATCAGCCTCGAACGCCGAGTTGCTCGTATAGACGACAGTACGCGCGAACGGCTGCGTCTGTCGTATAGCCTGATCTGACAGTGCTTTGCGCGGCGACGGCCATCTCGCGGGAGTGACCGGGAGCGGTGAGAACCCCACCAATTGCCGTCGCCAATTCGACGGAAGTCCCTGCTGGGACAAGCACTCCCGTCTCACCCGACCTTACGAGTTCGGAAGAACCTTCGACAGCCGTCGCCACCACGGGGAGGCCGCTCGCCATCGCTTCGAGCAGGGCGTTTGCCATTCCCTCCCACCGCGACGGCAGGACGAACAGGGTCGCCGCGGCGAGGAGATTCGGAACGTCGGCTCGTAGCCCCGTAAAGTGGGTCGTGGCGGCCAGTCCCAGCTCGACGGCTCGGGCTTGCAAGGCGGCTCGATCGCGGCCATCCCCCACGATCAGGAAGTGGCAGTCGGGATGAGCGGCCTTCACGCGCACCGCCGCATTGAGCAGCACATCGATCCCCTTTTGCTCCTCCAGCCGCCCGACCGTGATGCAAACGGGTGAACCGACCGGCACGCCGAACGGTGTGAGATCCGCCGGAGTCGCCGACGCAAATGCCTCGTACTCGACGCCGTTCGGGATGACCGACAGCTTGCGGCGCGACAGCCCCGTTTCGGTGGCCGCGAAATCGGCGACGCCTTGGCTGACACAGACGTTGTGATCGACAAGCCAATTCGTCCACTGATCAACTCTCCCGTACCAGCGACTCCGGCGATCGGCGACTCGAATTCCCGAGACGATTCGCGGAACTCGTGCCAACGTCCCGGCGACTCGCCCGACGATGTTCGCGTGAAACAGAAACGTCTGAAGAACTCGCGGCCGGAACCGTCGCAAAGCCAGCGTCAGTCGCAGCAGCACGCGCGGGAGGCTCATCACGCCGGAGGCATCGAAGCACTCGACCGACACGCCTCCCGCTTCGATCACGTCCGCAAAGTGACCACGCGGGCCGAGGCAATAGACGCGCGGAGACCACTCGGCACGGTTCAGTCCCAGCACGAGCTGGCTCAATGCACGCTCGGCCCCGCCCCGATCCAGCTCGGTAATGCAGAACGCGATCGGAATCGGAGCCGACTCAACCGTCTTCATGAAGGGTTTCCCTGTGAGGCGCGACCGCCTACCTTGCTGCCGCGCAAGACCGATCCGCCATCCGTTCACGAGCCACCCCGTGCAGAACCTCGACCACTTATCGGCCTTCGACTATACGCTCCCGGAACATCTGATCGCGAAGGAGCCGCTTCCCGAGCGAGATGCCTCGCGGCTGTTGGTCTTGGATCGGCAGTCGGGGCACATCGAGCATCACCAGATTCGCGACCTGCCGAATCTGCTGGCCGCGCGCGATTGCCTCGTCTTCAACAACACGCGCGTCCTTCCGGCCAGACTGCTCGGACATCGCGCGGCCACCGGCGGCAAGTGGGAAGGGCTTTACCTGAACAGCGACGCGACCGGCCGTTGGAAACTGATCGGCCAGACGCGCGGATACCTCCAGCCGAACGAGACGGTTGTGATCCCGAACGTGGACGGTGGTGAGTTATCTCTCAAACTGATCGGGCGCGAGCCAGACGGCATCTTCGTGTTTGAACCGTCGCTTCCGGGGACGGTCGTCGAATTGCTGGCGCGATTTGGAACGCTGCCGCTGCCACCGTACTTCGACCGTCAAAAGCCCGAGGCCAACGATTGGGAGCGGTATCAAACGGTTTATGCCAGCCAGCCGGGATCGATCGCCGCGCCGACGGCCGGTCTGCACTTCACACCGTCATTGCTCGATGCCTGCACGGCGCGAGGCATCGAACGCGCCGAGGTCACGCTCCATGTGGGCCTCGGCACGTTCCGGCCGGTCGCGGTGGAGAACCTCGCCGATCATCCGATGCACTCGGAATGGTGCTCGCTTTCCGCTGCAGCCGTTGAGCAACTCGCCGCCACGCGCACCAACCACGGCCGCGTCGTGGCCGTCGGCACGACCAGCCTCCGCACGCTCGAATCGGCGATGCTGCAAGGTGGACTGCAATCGTGGAGCGGTGAGACGCGGTTGTTCATTCGTCCGCCGTACCAGTTCCAAATCGTCGAGGCCCTGTTAACAAATTTTCATCTCCCCAAGTCCACGTTGCTGATGCTCGTCAGTGCGTTCGCGGGAGTCGACTCGATCCGCGCGGCCTATCAAGCCGCGATCGCCGAGCAGTACCGCTTCTTCAGCTACGGCGACGCAATGCTGATCGTGTGAGGCACACTAACCCGACGCGTAAGCGAGGAACGTCTCCCCTTCATCCGTGCCCCGGCTTTACCATCCGCGCTACTCCGTCGTGGGAGAAGCAGGAAGTAGCGCGGATGGTAAAGCCGGGGCACGGATGAAGACCAATGGACCAAGTCCGTTTCGCGGCATCAACGCGGACCTCACCACGTCCTCGCTTACGCTTCGGGTTGGTGTTCCCATCACTCGCCCCGTGCCCGCGAGGCCAGCGTGCTCATCCATTCGCGAAAGGCTTCGGTCGTCGATTGGGCCGCGCGGGTACTCGGCAGGAACGCAAAGCGACCCCACTCGAAGTGGTCGGTGAGATAGTCGCAGCCGACCGGGATGACCTCGATCCCCTGATTGCGAAATAGCCGCGTGGCTCGTGCGAGGTGGAGTGAACTCGTCACGAGCAGCGGCTTCGTGATGTTGTCGGCCTTGAGCAGTCCGACCGCCGCTTGTGCATTCTCCTGCGTGTTGCGGCTCACCGACTCAACAACCAGATCGCCCTTCGCGACGCCGAGTTGTTCGAGGACTCCCGCCATGACTTTCGACACGTCTTCGCCGCGCGTGCCGTCGGGATTGCCGCCGATCACGAAGACCAAACACGACGGCCCCTCGTGGTACAGCTCTTCAGCCCTGTGACACCGCCACAGCGAACCATCGGCCAACCGCGTGGCCACCCCTTCGTGAGGCGAAGGAACAATACCGCCTCCCAGCACGACGATCGCCTGCACACCTTCGGGCCGAGCGATCACGCGCGGCAACTGCCATTCGAGCGATCCGCACATGAAGTACGAAGTCGCTGGCAGGCAGTAGACGTACAACACGAAATACAGTCCGGTGACGAGAGCCAACCACCCGCTCCGGTTCTCGCGCCGCCGCCATCTCATTGCGAGAGCAACACCCATCGCGAGCATCGTCAGCAGGAACGGATTGGCCAGCTTGATGAGGACTGAATACATCGCAGCCTATTTCTTTTTGGAACGTTTCGCCGTGACTTCAAACCGTTGCGAGATCACATGCGGCTTGCCATCGGTGCCGGGAGACTCGACTACAGCGTCCGTGCTGACCACCGAAAAGACATCCCAACCGCCGTTGCCAAGCTCGACCAGCTTCGTCTGGATCGAAGCCGCGTCGATGCTCTGCGAGTTGTATTCCCACTCGACCACCGCAGCGGGCACTCCCGTTTGAGCCGTCACCGGTCGCACCCAATCGCCCGGCTGAGAGATCCATACCAACGCCGCTCCGACCACCAACCACACCGCTCCCGTTTTGAAGTCTGCTTTCATCGTGTTGCCTTTCATCATGTTGATTGCCATTCAATTTTCCCGCAGAGCGACGGGGTGACTCGACAGTCTACGAACGAGCGAGCAAGCGAACCACAATGACCACCGCCCATCCCCACAAGCTCAGGTTGGCGACCCATGCGATGGCGATGGCGAGCCGTGAGACAGGCACCGCAGTCTCGAAAGCGAACCACTGAGCAATCTTCCCAGAAACATAGCCCGTCAGCAGGGCGTAGATGGCACATAAACACAACATTCCACCGCAAAGGCAGAACACCTCAGCGAATTGGATTTGTCCTTTGTCCGGATCACTAAAAATCAATCCAACAGCGGCGAGTGCCACGAATGGGAACGAGCCGATAAAAGCCGCTTTCATCGCCGATCGCTGGGCACTTTCGAGTGAGTTCCGACAACGGAATCGCCACTCAAGCTCTGCCTCTGAAAATGGTACGAGATCCCGTTGTTTCGGGATGTGATCGTCATGATTGTCTGGCGGTGCAAGCATCGCACTCTCGCTTTCATCGCCACTCATTCAGCGGCGACAAGACTCACGCCAGCAGGTCGCTCACGACTTCACCATGCACGTTGGTCAGCCTGCGTTCGATGCCGTTGTGATAGTACGTCAGCCGCTGGTGGTCGATGCCGAGCAGCTTGAGAACCGTCGCGTGGAAGTCGTGCCAGTAGACCGGCTTGTCCACCGACTTCCAGCCGACATCGTCGGTCGAGCCGTAACTCATTCCGTGCTTCAGGCCGCCGCCGGCCATCCAGACACTGAAGCCGTACATGTTGTGATCGCGTCCGCCGCCGACGGTGTTCGCTTCGGATTGGGCGAACGGCGTGCGGCCAAACTCGGTCGTGAACAGGACGAGCGTGTCGTCGAGCATCCCGCGCTGACGCAGATCGCGCAGCAGGGCGGCGACCGGTTGATCGACACGCAGCGCCTCCTGCGTGTGGTTTTCCTTGACGCTTTCGTGACCGTCCCAGTTGATGCGCGGCGAGCCGAACGAACCGCCCGCGAAGAGTTGGACAAACCTCACGCCCTGTTCGAGCAACCGCCGTGCGAGCAGACAGCTACGACCGAACTCGGCGGTCTCGTCGCGGTTCAGTCCGTAAGCCTCCTGAGTCGCGGCGGTCTCTCCCGCGAGATCGGTCACGCGCGGGACCGACAACTGCATCTTCGCGGCCAGCTCGTAGCTCTTGATCCGCGCGGCAAGGTCGCTCTCGGGTCGAGTTGCCTGATGCCGCCGGTTGATCGCCGCCACGAACTCGCGCGTCTCACGCTCGGCCTCTGAGTCATACAACCCGCCGTCTGAGCGGGGGACGTCAGTCCCCTGGCTCTTCCGGACGTCAGCCCCCGCTTGTCCGGCCCATGTGGGAAACAAGTCATCAATCGGCTGTCCCTTCGTCCGAAAAGCCACCCCCTGATGCCGAGCCGGAAGAAATCCGTTCGACCAATTGATCGTCCCCCCCGCCGGAAACCCGCGCGGATCGGGGAGGACGACATACGCAGGCAGATCGTCCGTCTCGCAGCCAAGGCCATAGCTCAGCCACGACCCCAGCACGGGAAAGCCGTTCAACCGGAAGCCGGTGTTGGCTTGAAACGTCGCGGGCGTGTGATTGGCCGAGTCGGCGATCATCGAACGAATCACAGTCAACTCGTCGGCAACACCGGCGATGTGCGGGAAGAGGTCAGAAATCCAGAGGCCGCTCTCGCCACGCTGTTGGAACTCCCAATCGTTCTTCCGAATGAGGCCTATCTTTCCAAAGAAGGTCTCTGGCTTCTCGGTCGAGGGGAGTGGCTGACCGTGATACTTTTCGAGCAGCGGCTTGTAATCGAACGAATCGAGGTGACTCATCCCTCCGCACAAGAAGACGTGAATCACCCGCTTGCACTTCGGGGGGAGATGCGGCGGCGGATCGGCCGCCTCACCGGGAGTGGCGGTCTGCGGCTGTGATGCCTTCGCCACGGCATCGGCCGCACTCAACGAACCATTACGCTGAAGCAGACTCATCAACGCCGTCACCGTCAGGCCGTGCGTAGACCACGAGAGAAAGTCACGGCGGTTCAAGTGGCTGGTCATTTCATGACATTTCATTGAGGACACTCACGATCAGGAAGACCCCTCACCCTAGCCCTCTCCCCGCAAAGCCGGGGCGAGGGGACAAGAGAAGCATCAATCAACGAACAAGAACTCGGACGAATTCCACATCGCGCGGCAAAACGCAGGCAGGCCGCGTCGCTTCACGAAGTCAATACTCAACACGACTTCATCGCGTTCGGGTGTGCGACCGTAGAGCTGGCGATAGGCCGTGCGAACCTGGGCCTCGACAGAGTCACCCGCATCGGATTTCAAGCGGCTCGCAAACTGATCGGCCATGCGCAGGACGAACGAATGATTCATCAGCGACAGCGCCTGCAACGGCGTCACCGTGGACGAGCGTTTCGGCGTGGTGGTGCTCGGGTCGGGGCAATCGAACGTGTCGAGGAACGGGCTGCGACCGCCTCGCGCCGACATGCGATAGACGGTGCGGCGTTGGTTCGGGAAACCGATCGGGTCGATCGGATCGTAGAACTGAGTCCCCTTGAAAAAGTACGAGTTCACGTCGGAGTAACCTTTGCCGCCGAGGTCATCGTTCAACTCACCCGCCACAATCAACATCGCGTCGCGCACGGACTCGGCCTCCAACCGATGCGGGTTCATCCGCCACAGAAGCCGGTTTCCCGCATCGACCTTCGCGGCGGCCTCGTCGAATGTTGAGGCCTGCCGGTACGTGGCCGAAGTGACGAGGAGGCGGTGGAGTCGCTTGAGCGAGAAGCCTTGCGAGTGCCTTGTCCCCTCGCCCCCGTCTTCGGGGGAGAGGGTGAGGGTGAGGGGGGCATTCGATTGGGGGTTGGCTGTCGATGCCGAAGAGTTTGCCGAAGTCGAAGAGACTGGTTCGAGATTGGAAGTCACTTTGCCATCCCGCCCCCTCACTCTAGCCCTCTCCCCCGAAGACGGGGGCGAAGGGATGAATCCGGCCTGACGGCCGTTGAATTCTGCTGCCAACCACTCCAGCAACTCGGGATGACTCGGTCTGCCGCTGTGAAAACCGAGGTCGTTGGGAGTCTCAACGAGGCCCGCACCGAAGTGGTAATGCCAGACGCGATTCGCCATGACACGGGCGAAGAGCGAGTTGTTGGTGTTCGTGATCCAGTTCGCCAATGCAACGCGACGATGCGATTCGATGGCGTCGGGCTTGAGACCAAAGCTGGGGTCGAGGCCCTTGATGGAGCTGAGTCCTGCGGGTGCGACTTCATCACCGAGTGAGGTGACGCTGCCGCGTTGATGAACTTTCATCGGCGGCGGCTGCGTGGCGATAGCCGTGTAGAGTTTGATCGGCCCGTTCTTCGCGAGGTCGGTGTGTTTGAGTCGCAGTCCGTTGAGTTCGGCCTGACTTGCGGCGCGCGTCGCACGCTCTTCAACAGGCAACTTCGCGGCGATCTCAGCCTCGGTGACGAACGTGTTGGCCGAGCCTGCCGCGAGGGCGACCTCTTCCGCCGACAACGCCTTGTCGTACAGACGCGCCGATGCGATGAGGCCGCTGAGCATTCGATTGTCTCCCGCCGACGTGCCGTGCCTGAGACCGAAGACGATCTGCGACTTCCCGGCCTCGTACTTCAACACGGCTTCCTTACGAATCGGCTGGCCGTACGGTTGGCCGTTGCGATAGCAGACGATCGTGCCATCGGCGCGATAGACCTGCGCGAGGACCACGAATTCCTTGTCGGCTTGATCCTCGACGGCCCCTGCAAATGGCAACGTCCGGACAAAGCCCTCGCTTCCGGCCATCCAGCGACGCGGCTCGTTCTCGGCGAAGACGATCGCGTCGAACTGATGGCCGTCCGTCGCCTGCAAACTGATCGCGCCGCCGCCCCGTTGCTCCAGCGTCTTCAAGCGGACTCGGACTTCGAGCGTCTTCTCAACGAGATCGCGTCCGAGCGGCGCGGTGCTGGCGAACGCCGTCGTTCCGTCCACAAGCAGTCCGCCATCGTCGAGCTTCGCCTCACCGTGCAGCTTCGCGTGCATCGTGCCAACTTGGTCGTTGAGGTCTTTGGAAAAATCCCACGCGGCAAGCGGCATCGGAGCGAGATGGGCCTTCTCCCCTCGCCCCGGCCTTGCGGGGAGAGGGGCTGGGGGTGAGGGGTCTTCGTTTTTGCTTTTGGGTGATGTGTCGCCCAACAGCTTCCTCTCCTTCAACACCGCCTCGCGAATCGGGGCCTCTTGTTCACGAAGCTGCTGGGTGAGCGAGTCGATGCGCGACTTCATCTCGCCCAAGCTCTGAGTCATCTCGGGCGCAACAAACTCTTTCTCGCCGTGATCGACTCCCGCCAGAGTCGCTGCGATTTGGTAGTACTCGCGCGTCGAGATCGGGTCGAACTTGTGATCGTGACAGCGGGCGCAGTTCACCGTCAGCCCGAGAAACGTCTGACTGACGGTGCCGACCGTGTCCTCCAACTCATCCTGCCGCATCATGGCTCGCATTCGATCGACGACCGGGACGACCGTGTCGTGAGCTCCGGCGACGAGAAACCCGACCGCCTTCAATGCCTCGACATCACCCGGCGCAATCACGTCCCCCGCGAGCTGCCAGCGGACGAACTCGTCATACGGCAGGTCGCGGTTCAGCACGTCGATCACCCAGTTGCGGTAATGCCACGCATTGAGCCGAGGCAAATCGCGCTCGAAGCCGTTGCTCTCCCCAAACCGCACTACGTCGAGCCAGTGCCGCGCCCAGCGCTCGCCGTAATGAGGCGACGCGAGCAGCCGATCAACCAGCCGCTCAAACGCATCCGGCGCGAGATCATTCACGAATGCATCGACCTCATCGGGCGAGGGCGGCAGCCCGAGCAGATCAAACGCGACGCGACGGATCAGCGTCCGACGGTCAGCGTCCGACGCAGGCTTCAAACCTCGCGCGACGAGGGTCGCGCGAACAAACGCATCGAGCGGTTGCCGCACCGGTCCCATTTCTAGCGCGAGTGCGGCGGGCTGCGCGGTCGGCATCGTCGGTCGAACAATCGGCTGCAACGACCACCAATCGCGTCCGGCCCGATGTTCGGAAGAGACCGCGAGCGGATCCAGCGGCCCTCCCGGCCAAACGGCTCCGACCTCGATCCACTTCTTCAACAGCCGCTTCTCGTCGTCACTCAGTGGATGCTTGGGAGGCATCTCATCCGCCGCGACCCGCTGCCAAATCAAACTCTTCGCGGCATCGCCCGGCACCAACGCGGGGCCGCTCTCCCCACCAATCAACTGCTTTTCGCGAGTGGAGAGATCGAGCTTCCCTTTCAACTCATCTCCCGCATGGCAACTCGCACAGCGACGAGCCAAGAGCGGCGCGATGACCTTCTCGAACGAGACCTCTTCAGACAAAGCCGCTCGTTGTTTCGGCACATCCGGTGGCTCGAAGGCGGCACCGCTGGCCAAGAATGCCACAATGAGCGACAACGATGCGAACGGGATTCGCCAGTCAACACGCATGGTGCGTCCTTCTCAAAAGACAATCATCAGATGGAGAACCTGCCTCACATCACACCAACCCGAAGCGTGAGCGAGAACGAAGCGAAGCGGTATCACCACGGATTTCACAGAGGACACGGATCAGACGGAAGGCAAAAGGAAAGTAGGATGGACGCCGCGTCCGGCCGGCCCCTCTGGCGACAACACGAACGGCCGCGGCGGCCATCCTACGGGTCAAACGACTCCAGCCGCTTGCCTTAGTATCTGTCCCAAAACAACGTCGTCTTTCGCTCCGCGAAAGAACGCCCATTCGCGGAGCGAAAGA
>JAYVDI010000451.1:0-27654 GCA_043749505.1 Schlesneria sp.
TTCTATCAACAACACCAGCAGACCGTACTCCCCGACAGCACCGCAGCGATGCTGGAGTCCGCCCGCGCAAACGGACTGCTCACCGCGCTGGCTTATCGCATGACCGCGCTGTTGGTAGGAGCCTGCGGCGTCGTCTTCTACTTCTCAGCGAAGCGGGATTTTCCGGCCGTCGAACCCAGTCCGGGATGTACCGTTCACGGATGAGGATGGCGTATTTCATACTAACCCGAAGCGTAAGCGAGGACGTGTGTTGCATCCTCGCTTACGCTTCGGGTTAGTGTCAGCGTGTACCGCGCGAGGAATAACGGTCTTAGGCACGTTCTCAATGTTGAAGCACGCGCCGCAGGACATACGCCGCGACGAGACCGATCAGTCCATTGGCGACCCAGGCGGCCCAGGCGGGATCGACGGTACCCGTCTTGGCCAAGTTCAGCGACATGATCGAGACCGGATAATAAATGAGTAGGATCGGGATGAAGCAGAACAGAAAGCATGTCAAGAACTGGTTGCGAGCCATCAAGATTGAGAACGGGCTGCCGAGCAATACGAAGAACAGGCAACTAATCGCCATCGAAAAGCGGGAGTGATGCTCGGTTCTCAAACGGCGAATGGAACTCGCGGAGGAACGGGCCTCGGTCTGATACGCCTGAAACGAAGGCTCACCAAACCGGTCGAAGTTCCCTGTGGCGAGGGCCATCGCGGCCTCGATCTCTTGCAACTGTTTGAGTCGCTGGCAATCGGCATTGAGTTTCGGTAGCTCGCGCTGGATGCCATCAATGCTCAGGTCGCGGCCTCGCAACTTTTGGTTCTGCTCCTTCAGCGGGAAGGCAATGCGGTCGAAGTTGATGTAGGCGGAATTCTGATTTCCGGGCAGGCTCGACTCCGCGCCATGCAGTTCGAGCCAGACCTGTTGTCGCGGCAGATCGAAGCTGAGCCGCGCTTCGCGCGCCGTGACCGTGTAGGCATCGCGACCATTCGGCGCGTAGCGAAACATGGGTTGCAGCAGCGTTCGGTCGCGGACGCCGGCTACATTGATCGTGATCCGCCGGTCACGCTCGCGAACGCTGACGGTGCTTTGTGTTTTGAGGCGGTCGATGAAGATGTCTTCCATCGCCAGCGTGGCGATCTGCTCAATGTTCTTGCACGCCCACGGAATGACTTGATCGCTGAGCAGCAACACGGCGACGCTGAGCAAGCTGGCCAGAAAGAACGATGGCCACATCAGGTTCATCACGTTGATGCCGGCCGCTTTCGCCGCGACGATCTCGTTGTCGCCCGACATCCGCCCGTAGACGACGCAGACGGAGAGCAGCAATGTGGCGGGGATCGTGTACGGCAACAGGCTCGGCACGATGAAGGGCAGGATTTGAAGAATCTGCCAATGGCCGAGGCCATATTCCTTGGCTTGACCAAACGCACCGACGCAGACGAGCAACGATGTCGAAATCGTGACGAGAATCCCGAAGACCCGCAGTAACTCGGTCAGGACATAGCGTTCGAGCAGTCTCATGCAGCGCGACCCGTCGGTTTCCAATAAATTGGCCAAGGCCGAAACGGTGGCCGAGATACCGAGCGAGCTATAGGCCAAATCGACAAAACAGGTCAAGCCGGAGGTGGTGCAGTCGTTCCTTGGTGGTAGCCCTGTCGCTCCGCGACAGGAAGCGAGATCGCAGGCAGGCGTATTGCGTTGGTTTGAGGTGATTCGACAGATCGATGTGTTTGGTTCATCGCGCCTCCTGTCGCGGAGCGACAGGGCTACCTTCTCTAAACTCTGTGCTTCACAGTGTTTCTTGAGTGACCACCAACTCGCGACGGCACCCAAGCCGGAGGTGGGGGAGCCTCGTCGCTTCATGTCTCACGCCGGGTTGGCTACGTTGTGAGCGTCTCCGAATTCCGTCATCGCCCTATTTGGACTTTTCCGTCGCATGTCGCTGAGCATCGAACCCATCTGGTCTTGGCCGCTCGTTGTGCTGACGAGTCTGGGGCTGACGGTGCTGGTCTGGACGACATACCGTTCACAACTGAAGTCGGTTCCGGCGGGAACAGCAAGGATGCTGCTGGGACTGCGACTGCTGGCGGTCGTGCTGCTGATCCTCGCGATGTTTCGCCCTGCCATTCAAAAGACCGAGACGGATGAAACGCCTGTCCAATTGCTCGTTCTAACCGATGTCAGCCGGAGCATGAACACGGCCGACATGCCCAACAAGAAGACGCGTTTTCAAGCGATCCGCGCCGACCTCGAACGGCTTCAGCCGCGTTGGAAAGAGTTCGGCAAGCAGGTCGAAGTCCGGCAGTTCGACTTTGGTCGCGAGGTGTCTCCGTTCGACGCAACTCTCACCGAAGCGGCTGGCGAACAGACCGCGTTTGGAAAAGTGTTCGATGATATGCTGCGCGAAGTGCGTGACCGGCGAACACTCGGGCTGTTGCTGCTGACGGACGGCGCGTACCGGGCGATGCCGCCGTTCGACGCCGACCCGTTCTCGGCAGCCCGCAAGCTGGCCGAGGCTCAGATCACGGTCTATCCCGTCGGATACGGCGCGTCGTCGATCTCGACCGCAGCCTTGGACCTCGCCGTCGAAGATCTCGTCATTCCCGAAGTCGTCTTTGAGAAGAACCGCGTGCCGGTCAGAGCCAAGCTGCGCACGGTCGGAGCGGCGGGAAAGAAGGTGCGCGTCCGAGTCATCGTCGAAGATCGCGGTCGCAAACCAGCGGGTGAATCGGGGGAGCTCAAGCCCGCGCTGCCGAACTCACAAACGAAGACGGTGCAGGAGTACGAGATCAAGCTGGACTCCGAGACGATTCCGATCGAGCTGTCGTTCTCACCGCAATTTCCGGGCGAACTGAAGGTCGGTATCGAAGTCGAGCCGGCCGAGGGCGAACTCCTCAAAGGGAACAACACTCGCGCGACAATTATCACCGTCAAACAGGGCGGACTGAACGTCGCCTACTTCGACACCGCCCGGCCCGAACAGAAGTGGCTCAACATGGTCAACGGGGCCGACAAGATTCAGCTCGACTTCCAAGAGATCCGGCGCGGTCGCTTCGCCGTGCAGACGAAGATCGACCCGACGTGGTTTGATCCGGGCCGCTACAACGTCTTCATCATCGGCGATGTCCCCGCCGAAGCGTTTGGTCACGAGTTGTTGAAGCGGCTCGGCGAGCGGCTCGAAGACGGCGCGGGGCTGCTCATGACGGGGGGCCTCCAAAATTATGGAGTCGGCGGTTACGCGACCACGCCACTCGACAACTTTCTCCCAGTGGAACTCGATCCCGCCGACGCGCGGCCTGCGGGCAAAGTGAACTTCGCCACGCAGGTCTCTGGCAAACTGAAGATGCTCCCCACCGAGAAGGGGCAGCGTGAGTACGTCATGCAGTTGGGACCACCCGACAAAAACCGCAGTCTGTGGCAAGACCTCGCACCGCTGACGGGAGCCAGCAAACTCAAAGCGAAGAATGACCTGATCGAGCCGTGGGCCGTCACGGCGGACAACGTGCCGCTGCTGTTCGCAACCACCGTCGGCCGCGCCCGCGTCGCCGCATTCGCGGGAGACACGACGTACCTGTGGTGTACCGTCAGCAAGCAACCCGATCTGCATCAACGCTTCTGGCGGCAGATGATCCTGTGGCTGGCTCGCAAGGAAGCGGACACCGACCAACCGGTCTGGGTCAAGGTTCAGCCTCGTAACCTCGCTCCCGGTGGAGTCTCCACGCTGACGTTCGGTGCCCGCGCCGTGGATGGCTCACCGCTGAAAGAGGCTGAGTTTCAGATCAAAGTCACCGGCCCCGATGGCGTTGAGACCAGCCTCACGCCACGTAGTGCCAACGGGGAGTACTCGGCCGAGTTCGTGAAGACGCTGGCTCCCGGAGACTATTGGGTGCGTGCGTCCGCCAAACAGGGCGGACGGATGCTTGGCTTCGATGCCTTCACCCGGTTCATCGTCGATGCCCGTGATCTGGAACTGGACTACCCCAGTGCCGATCACGAGTTTCTCAAACAACTCGCGTCCATCACGGGCGGCTCCGTCCAAAAGCCCGAAGAGCTTGACGGACTCATCGACCGCCTGAAGGCCGCCAAACTGAGCGACCTCACCCGCATCCAACTCATCACGCTGTGGGATAACTGGTGGTTCCTTATGACCTTCGTCAGCGTGATGAGCCTGGAATGGTTCCTTCGAAAGAAACGCGGCTTGGTCTGATAGCGCCGCGACCTCAGAACCGATTCAAGAATACACCTCGCACGGTCTTTGATGAGACCTCTCAGCGGGGTGGCGTCTGTCCCCTGATTCTTGGGCGTCAGCCCGTTTTCTGATGCGCAAGCCGGAATTGTCACTCGCCCGGTGCAGTCGTTAATTGGTGGTAGTCCTGTCACTCCGCGACAGGAAGCGAGATCGCAGGCAGGCGTATTGCATTGGTTGGAGATGAATCGACGTTTTTGGTTCATCGCGCCTCCTGTCGCGGAGCGACAGGGCTACCTTCTCTAACCTCCTGCTTCACAGTTTTTTTTGGACCACCAATTGGCGACTGCACCCTCACTCGCCAAAGCGTTCCTCCGCTGATTGCAGTCGATCCCATTCTCGGGCAGACTCTGAACGTTGAATGGAAACCCATTTCAAGCTGTTCTGCTCGCCGTTTCTGACCAGTGCCCCCTTCAGTCAAGGAACCCTCCCATGACCGACTCACTTCCGACCCCCGATTCACAACCTTCCCGCCGAGACTTTCTCGCCACCGCTGGAGCCGCCGCCGTGACACTTGCCTCCGCACCGTTGATCGAAGCTCCATTTGTGCATGCCGACGACAAGTCGGGATCGAAGCTGCCCGTCGTCGGCGTGGACGGCCACAAATACTCGTGCCAGCACGGCTGGGGGCAGGTTCCCGATCACATCCAATGGCAGGAAACGCACGGCGTGACGGTCGATGCGGCCGGACTGGTTTACATCACGCATCGTGCCCCCAAAGGGATCGACACGGTTGCCGTCTTCGAGCCATCAGGGAAGTTCGTCCGCTCGTGGGGCAAGGAGTATTCGGGAACCGGCCACGGCATCGACATCCGCAAGGAGGGCAGGGAAGAGTTCCTGTACCTCGCGTGGACCAAGCCGCAGAGCAAGATCACCAAGATGACGCTCAAGGGCGAGCTCGTTTGGGAGATGCAGCAGCCGATCGCGAGCGGCAAGTACACGGATGCCAGCCAGTTCAACCCGACGAACATCGCCTTCATGCCGGACGGCGGGTTCTCCGTGGCGGACGGTTACGGAGCGAACTACATCCACCAGTACGACCGCGACGCGAAATACATCCGCACGTTTGGTGGACCGGGCACAGACGCGGGGCAGTTCAAGACTCCGCATGGCATCTGGTTGGACAACCGCCCCGGTCGCGAACCGGCACTCGTCGTGGCCGATCGCGCGAACGCCCGCCTGCAATACTTCTCGCTCGACGGAAAGCCGCTGGCCGACAAGATGGTCAACGGGATGGTCAGCTTTCCCGCCCACTTCGACACGCGCGGAAGTGAACTGCTCGTTCCCGACCTTCACGCGCGGGTGACGATCCTCGACAAGGACAACAAGCTGGTCACGCATCTGGGTTATGACGCCGACTGGACCAAACAGGCGCTGCAAGGCTTCCAGATGCGACTGCACCCCGAACGCTGGGAGGCCGGCCGTTTTGTGCATCCCCACGACGCCTGCTTCGACAAGGCTGGCAACATCTTTGTCGTCGAGTGGGTCATGGCCGGACGAGTCTCATTCCTGCGGCATGTCGGCTGACCGTAGGTTCTGGCGAAGGTTCAAAAATGCAGCCCGGCTTGAACTCTCACCGGGCTGCATTTGTTTTGAGGGGCAACTTGCCAATCAATGCTGGAACAGGAACTCCTTCGAGTTCAGGATGGCCCAGCCGACATCTTCAAGAGCTTGACGCCGGTCGGTTTGAGCGGAGATGTGGGTCTTGGAGGCGGTCAACTCTTCGGCCGAGGGCGTTCGGGCGAGAGCAGCCAAGTAAAGGGAGGCGATGATTTCTTCGTCGGGCTTCATGTCTTTGATCATCGTTGCGATGCGACCGTTGTCGGCTCGCAGTTTGTTGTGAACGACGGGACCGTTGATCATTTGGAGCGCTTGCGACAGGTTCGATTCGCTGGATCGTTCGCACTGGCAGGCCATTTCGCGCTGCGGCTGGCCAAAGACTTTCAGAAAGTAGTGGTCGGTCGGGGGGTCGGCCAGTTCGCAGGCGCGCGTCCCCAGCGGAACGCCAGGGAATTGTTCGGGGACACTCGTCACGGCACAGATGCCGTCGAGAAGCTGTTCAGCGGACAAGAGCCGCGTGTTGGCGTGCGAACTGTAAATTTCATCGTCCTTATTGAAGCCGTTCTTGCGGCTGCTTAGTTGATAAGTGCGGCTGTTGCAGATCGTGCGGATGGCCCACTTCTGGCTGAAACCATTCGAGACGAATTGCTTCGACAGCTCATCGATCAGTCGTGTGTTGGACGGCGGGTTCGAGTCGCGGAAATCATCGACCGGCTCGACGATCCCCCGGCCCATCAGGTGGCCCCAGATGCGGTTCGTGACGCTCTTTGCGAAGAACGGGTTCTCGGGGGACGTGAGCCATGCGGCGAAGACATCTCGGCGATCCTGATCGGCCGGGATATCGACATCGCCCTTCAGCAGTAGGTGAACTTTCATCTGCTTGTTGGTGCGCGGCTGAGTGACCTCGCCCCCGGCCTGCGTGAAGATCACTTCCTCATCGGCATCGACCGAGTTCTTGCGACCGACGCGGGCGAACGCGGCGGCGATGCCGTAGTAGTTGTCCTGTGTCCAGCGCTCGAACGGATGGTTGTGGCATTTCGCGCACTGAATGCGGACGCCGAGGAACAGTTGAGCGGTGGTCTCGGTCGCGTCCAGTGGATCGCGGCTGGCGCGCCAGAAGTTGGCGGGCGGGTTCTCGAACACGCTGCCATTGGCCGTCAGCAGTTCGCGAGCGAAGACATCGAGTGGCTTGTCACTGCGGACGGACTCGTAAATCCATTCGCGGAACTTGTGGACGCCCGCTGTCTTCAACTTCTTGCTGTTGGAGCGAAGGACATCACCCCACTTGAGTGCCCAGAACGAAGCGAACTCGTTGCTGTCGAGCAGTCGGTCCACAATGACCGCGCGGCGGTTCGGATTCGCGACATCGGCGATCAGTGCCTTGGCTTCATCGGCGGACGGAAGGCGGCCCGTCAGGTCGAGCGTCACACGGCGCAGGAACTCGTCGTCCGAGCAGACTTCCGACGGCAGGATCTGAAGCTGCTTGAGCTTCTCGAAGACAGCGGCATCGACAAAGTTGGACTCGGCCGGATTGTTCCAAGCGAAGCCGGGAACCTCTTCGAGGAACGTTAGGTAGGTGGTGGACATGCCGGTGAGATAGCGGGCGAGAACGGCGGTCTCACCGCGTCCGTTCTTCGTCACTAAGCCTTGCACGTTGACCGAGCCGATCGATTCACTGGATGACGTGAAGTCGGTGAGAGCCGTCACGTCTCGAACCGTTCCATCGCTGAAGTGGCCGAGGACCACGATCTGCTGGCGCGTGCCAAGTTGTTTCAGGACACGCTTTGCCGGGACGGTCTCGATCCGCACGAGATCGGGTTCGGTGGCGGCGTCGAGTCGCAGTCCTTCGCCGATCCACTGTTCGAGAACCTTGTGAGCGGGGTCTCCTTTTTTGAGACGCTTGCCGCCGCCGTGAGCGACTTCCATGAGGGGCTTGCGGAGCAGCAGGCTTTCGGCCGGTTCCATGATGTTGGTACGGCGACCGAAGAATTCGGAGCGGACCGTCATGATGTCGAGTTCCGAATCGTAAGCTCGCAACGACAACCGGAAGCCTCCCTTGCCGGAAGGTGAGCCGTGACAGGCACCCATGTTGCAGCCGGCTTTGGTGAGGGCCATCTGCGTTTCATTCTTGAAGCTGACCGGGGCAGGGGCCTCGATGTTCTTGACGAGGACGGGCACGGAAGCCGTCTGCCCGGCGACGGTCGCCGTCACGATGGCCTCACCATTTCCGACGGGCAGTACGACGGAGCCTTCAATCTTGACAACGGCCGGATTCGACGAAGCGAACGTCGCCGCCATCGTCAGGTCACGAACTTCGTCTCCGGCATACTTGCCAGTGACGAGCAGTTGCTGCTGTGCCCGCTTGGTCGCCAGTTCAAACCGCCCCGGCTCGACGATTAGCCCCACCGGCTGACCAATCTCCGCCGCCGATGGCGGATCGGCCGCGAAGGCCATCGATGTACCAAGGCTCAACACGGCCAGCAGCATCAATTGAGGAATGCGAACTAATCTCATGGTCGTCGTCTCCAGCTTGGGACAGCGGATGATTGCGATTCTCGGGTCGGGCGGGACGAGTCCTCAACAGCAAGAACTCGTCAGGACACTACTCTACTCCACAGCCAGCGTCACGGCTGCTGAAGTGGCCTCAACTTTGGCCGCTCCGGCCATACCGTCGGCTTTGGCGGTGAGGTTGGTGACGTTGGCGGCGGCTGCGTCGGCGGTGGCGTTCAGTTTGATGTCGATGGTGGTTTGATCGGCGGCGATGACGGCCGGGGCCGGGGCGGCGGTGACTCCGGCGGGGAGATTCATCAGCGTGACGTTGACCGGTCCCGTGAAGGCCGGGTTGCGTTCGACAGTGGCCTTCACGACCAACTCGCCTCCCTTCGCGATCTTGGCGGCGGCGGCATCGAGCTTCAGTGTCATCGGGGCGGCGAGTTTCAGTCGTAGTGCCATGCCTTGGACCGCAGTCTTATCGCCTTGCTTCAACGTTCCCGTCAGGCCCGCCGTGAAGTCGCCGAGCGGGGCTTGGTTGTTGCCGGTGATCGTCATCTCAGCTTCGGTCTGACCCTTGTCGATGTTCTTCACCGCGATGGTGACACCCGCTGGCAGGCCGTTCGCGGCGGGAGTGATCGCCACCACGACGCCCTCTTCAAACCCGGCGGCTCGCGTCGCGATCAGCTTCGCTTTTGCCGTGAGATCTTTGCCGAAGATGATCTCTGCCGGTTCCACTCGCCATGCGAACCCGGGAGCCGGGGCGGACGACGCGGCGACGAAAGAACTCAGTGTCGAGGGCGTCCAACGCATGTTGTTATTGCGGGTTTTGAGGACGCCGCTGATTTCTGCGGGAATTGCAACATCGGCCTCACCGATGCGAGCCGTTCCGACAATCGTGATGCCGTGCAGCGAACCGGTCGCGAAATCGGGAGCGGCATGAATCGTCATCACGGCGTCGTTGCGACCGGCTCCGATGACGGAGCGGCTGGCGGTGAGACCGGGCGGCGGATTGAGGAGGCTCAGTTCGATCGGCCCGGCATGAGGCGATCGCACTGTGGTAATGGTCGCTAATACGGAGCCGCCTGCTGGCACGTTGAATGTGTCGAGCGACGCGGCCAGCGAGAACTGTGGGGGATTGATCTGAACGGCGATGCGGTAGGCGTGTTCGCTGCCGCCGCGACGGTTCAGGTCTTCGACGACCAGCGTGTAGTCGCCGTCAGCCGGAGCCTTGAATGCGACCGTACCCTCGTTCGTTCCGGTGTCTTCGGCGGCGGCGACTTGTCCGCCATCCTTGTTCAGAATCTTGAAGTTGAGATCCGTCGGCGAGCCTTGTTGACGTGTGATCCCGACAAACGTCGCCGACTGATCCTTCTTCGTGGTGAAGACGAAGCGGTCTACGTCACCGGGCTGTTCGAGTCGGCCGTTCACATCGTGGCCGAACTCGATCTTGTTGGCTTGCTCGGGTGCGTTGTTGGGTTCGGTCTCGACGAATTGCGGCGTCGAGACAACGGCCACCGAACTGAAGCCGCTCGCACCGTTGGGCCGCTTCGCACTGAAGGGCATCCATTCGGCAGCCTGATCCGCCGCGACGGCCACGGCCACCAGAGCGACGCCATCCACACCGAACCCCGCCAGAGTCACATTTGCCGTCGTCCCCTTTTGCACGGCGAGCGGATACGCGACCGTCGCCACGGGGAAGTCGCCGATGCGCAGTCGGTACGCCCCGCCGCCGTACTTGATGTCGCGGAGTTCGATCACGTATTCACCGGCGTCTTTGAACGTGTGAATGATCGCCGCATCACCGCTCAGCCCCGGCATGTCGTCATTGAACGCGAGTTCACGTCCATTTGCATCGAGCAGCCGCAGCATCGGGTCGAGCGACGAGCCGATCCGCCGCGCGAGTACCTCGATCGACAGCTTCTGTCCCGCCGCCGCAGTGAACTTGAAGTACTGCCAACTCAAACCGGCGACCGCTCCATCGACAGCGGTCGGCATCGTGATGGCCTGAGCCGCCGCACGAGTGACGTTGTTTCCGACCGACGCCATCGACGGCAGGTCATCGACGATGAGAAACCGCAGGGGCGAAATGCCCTTGTCAGTGATGACCCTCATGCCATGCACGCCACACGGCGTGTTGGCCGGAACGTTCAGCGAGTACGTCACCTGAGCCGGGTTTTCGCCGTTCTTGTCGATCCCCGCCGTGAGACCGCTCTCGCACGGGAAACTCGTCCACAGCCCTTTCGCCGCAGCAAGATTTCCGCCGTTGATTTGCAAATTTGTCGCAGCGCCGGGGGGAATCGCGCCGGGCGTCACAGAGTTGGCCGCAGGCTCTTGAGCGAAGGCCATTCCAATGGAAAAGGTCACGGCGAAGCCAGCCACCGAAGCCAACAAGGTACGAAGAGAAAACAGAGCGAGTGATCGCAACGAGGCGAATGAATTCATGCGGGAGGCTCCCGAAGGCAGTTTGAAGTTGGGTGGGGCAGTAGAGGCGGGCAAGTCATCGGGCACGACTGATGGCAGCATGATAGGTGGCTCGCAAAGGAGCCGTCAATTTGGAGAAGACACATCGCACCAAAGAGTCGGAAAAAAGAAAACACTGCGTGCGACATCAATGCACACCAACTTGCCGTGCATCTACCGCTCATCTGACGACGGTACGCGGGCCTGTTCGCTGGCGAATGTCCTGCGACTGCATGCCCCCATCGTCATCATGGATGAGGCTCACAATGCCCGGACCCCGCTGTCGTTTGACACGCTGGCGCGGTTTCGGCCGAGTTGCATCATCGAGTTCACGGCCACGCCCGAAACGACGCACGATCCCGCCAAATTCTGGTGGTCGAGAGCAAAGGCTCGGATCGGTGGAGCAATGACGACTCGAAGGAAAAGCGAACGCTCGGCGAATTGTGGTCGAGCCGCAGCGATGGCAAATGCCTCTTCGTCATACCCAATGGCCCGGATTGGAAGGCCATCCCGGCGGCGGTTCGCGGATGAGGATAGCACCTGCATCTGTCTTCCGTGTTACTCGTGACTTGTCGCTTCCTCAATCGCTTCCTTCACCGCGCGACAGAGTTCGACGACCAATTCCTCCGGCATCGCCGGAGCGGGCATGAGGACGATCACGTCACCGATGTTGCGCAGGATGACGCCTCGACGACGGCAGGCGAGCGTGACTTGATGGCCAATGCGTTGCTCGGGTGGGAACGGTGTGACTGGCTCCCGATTTTGAACGAGTTCGATGCCGACCATCGTTCCCTTTTGGCGGACCTCGGCGACGTGAGCCGCAGCGCTGACAGGAACGTCAGGCGTGGTAGGGTGCGTGGAGTCTTCGGAACGCACCGGATTGAGGAGGACATCACACACGACGGTGCGCTCCGAAGACTTCACGCACCCTACAACTGACTGTCCCGCGAGCGGAGCCAGTTCGCGCCGCATCACCGCTTCGATCCGTCGCGCGTTGGCGACGACACCGTGTTCGTCAATGAGCCGCAATGACGCGAGAGCCGCTGCGCAGGCCAGCGGGTTTCCGGTATACGTGTGGCCATGAAAAAAGGTCCGTCCCGACCACGGCTCGCCCAGAAAGGCGTCATAGATTTCGTCAGTGACGAGCGTCGCTGCGAGAGGCAGATAGCCACCCGTGAGTCCTTTCGACAGGATCAGGATGTCGGGCGAGACGGCCTCCTGCTCGCAGGCAAACAGTGTCCCGGTCCGGCCGAAGCCGACGGCGATCTCGTCGGCGATGAGCGGGATGCCGTACTGTCGCGTCAGTTCGCGAACCCGCTTCAAGTAGCCGGGTGGGTGAACGAGGATCCCCGCCGCAGCCTGAACGAGCGGCTCGATCACGAAGCCCGCGATGCGGTGGGAATTCTCGGCAAGAGTTTGTTCGAGTTGAGCGAATGCTGGCCCCTCGGCCTCTTCGTTCTGACTCCTGTCTCCTGACTCCCGTCTCCTCCCCGGCGATGGCACGCGCAGCGCCGGAAACATCAGCGACCCGAACAAACTGTGAAACCGGTCGATCCCGCCGAGGCTGATCGTTCCGACCGTGTCGCCGTGATAGGCGTGGTCGAGGCACATAAAGAGGTCTCGCTCCTCGGGACCGCCTGGCTTCTGACGGTGATACTGGTAGGCGATCTTCAGCGCGACTTCGACTCCCGCCGCGCCGCAGTCTGCATAGAAGACCTTGTTCAATCCGGCAGGCGTGCGACGCACCAACTCGGCGGCCAACTCGATGCTCGGTTCGTTGGCTAGGCCCAGCAGAGTCGTATGAGCGACGCGGTCAAGTTGCCTGCGGATCGCAGCGTCAATCGCGGGGATTCGATGTCCATGAATGTTGCACCACAACGACGAATGCCCGTCGAGATACCGGCGACCATCAGTATCGATCAGGTGGAATCGGTCCGCCTCAACGATGATCGGCGCGTGCTCGTCGCGATACGCCGCCATCGCCGTGAAGGGATGCCAGAGATGGGCGTTGTCGAGTTGACGGAGATTGTGTGAATTCATGGCCGTTGAAATGAAAAGAGCGGGAGGCTCCTCCCGCTCAGTGAACAGATTGCCGAAGTCCGGCTTGTCTTCTAGCCGGACTTCTCTCCGGGAGAAGCACACCGGTGGAATCTCAACCGGGAAGTCCGGCTTTCAGAAAAGCCGGACTTCTGGACACAAGGTTACGGCAGCAAGTCCTTCACCGTGTCTCTTTCCTGCTTCAATTCGGCGACGGTCTTGTCGATCTGGCCGCGGCTGAAGTCATCGACTTGGAATCCGGGGAGGACTCGCCAGTTGCGGCCGTCGCTCGACAGTGGCAGCCCGACGACCAAACCCGATTCAATGCCGTAGCTGCCGTCCGAACAAACCGCCGCGCTGAAGCATGAGCCGGCCGGAGTCGGCGTGATGATGCTCTTGATGGTATCGAGGGCCGCGTTGGCCGCGCTGGCGGCACTCGATGCGCCGCGGGCCTTGATGACCGCCGCACCGCGCTGTTGGACGGTGCTGATGAAGTCTCCCTTCAGCCAAGCGTGATCGGTGATGACCTCGGTGGCGGGCTTGCCGTCGATCTTCGCGTTCACGAAATCGGGGAACTGCGTCGCCGAGTGATTGCCCCAGATGGCGACGTTTGAAACCGAACCGACGGGCCGCCCTGCTTTCTGCGCCAATTGAGCCGCCGCGCGGTTCTGGTCGAGTCGCGTCATGGCGAACCACTGATTGCGAGGGACATCCGGCGCATGCGACATCGCGATCAGGCAGTTCGTGTTGCAGGGGTTGCCGACGACAACGACTCGCACATCCTTGGCCGCAGCCGCCTGAATCGCCTTGCCTGTGCTGGTGAAGATGGGGCCGTTGATTCGGATCAGGTCGGCTCGCTCCATCCCCTGCTTGCGGGGGATGCTGCCGACGAGCACGACGAAGTTGCAGTCGCGGAAGCCCTCTTCCATATGATCACTGTCGTGCTTGACGACTCCGGCGAGGGTCGGAAACGCACAGTCATCCAACTCCATGTGGATGCCGTCGAGCGCCGCCATGACGGGCGGGACTTCGATCAGGTGCAGCACGACGGGCCGATGCTGGCCGAAGATTTCTCCCGAAGCGAGGCGAAATAGCGTGGCATACCCGATCTGACCGGCGGCACCGGTGACAGCGACATGGATGGGGGCAGTCATCGAACAAAACTCCTTCAAAATGAGAGAAACGCGAACCGGGTCGGAGGGTAACGTCTCCCGATTTGACCGGCAACCGACGAGTTGCGGTGTGGTTCGTTCTCAGTTGTCTCGCACGGCCAGGAGTGAGAACTTCGAGGCGAGCGGTGTGCCGTCAGGCGACCGGCAAGAAATGATTTACCCGAACACACCAACCCGAAGTGTGAGCGAGGGCGAAGCCTATCGATGCCCTCGTTCACACTTCGGGTTGGTGTGGGGCAGATAAGTCTTTTCGTTCGATTAGGATCGTCGCAGCAATCACTGTCGTGGCCGACGCTGCCAGCGTCGGTTCGGATGCTGGCAGCATCCGCCACGATGCCACCGTGATTGCTGCGCCGGTCCTTTAGGAACGGGTTTCCGCGACGCGATCAAGAACCCGCAGCCTGACGGCTTGCGACTCGCCAAGGTCTCACTTTGGGCCGCGCGCGATATGCGCCGCCCCGCTCAGAGGTCTCAGTGACGCCTGTGTGTCACACGACACGACCGTCACTCCCAAGCGTCGATGGCTTCTTGGAGGACTTCTTCCGAACCGCCCCATGCGGCATTCGAGTGTGCGGCGGCTCCCACCAATTCGGTTTGCTCGACGAGATCATCTCTCTTCGGATTCAGCAGCAGGTCGAAGTCCGACTCGGTAGCGGAGCCTTTCGTCGCGGGCGACTCTCGCAGCAGAATGTTTAACTTCGTCCGAAACTCATCACGCGAGAATGCGGTCTTGATGACGAAGTCGTCGGCACCGGCGTTGATTGCGGCGAGGACCGTTTCCCGACTGGAGTCGGAGGTCAGCACGACCACCTTCACCTTGGCGAGGACCGGGTGGGCGCGAAAGGCCTTCAGCGTCTTGATCCCGTCCCAGCCCGGCATCTGGATGTCGAGTACCGCCACGTCCGGCACGCAGTCGATCGCGCGATAAAATCCGTCCGCTCCGTCTTGGGCGACCGTGACATCAAAGTCGTGCCGCAAGACATTGGTCATCAGGCTGCGAAACAGCGGATCGTCATCAACCACCAAAATGTGGCGACGGCGTTCTTGTGACAAATCGTTGGACAGGGGCGTGTCGCAGATCATGTTGGAAATAACTCAGCAATCAGGGGCCGATGCTGGACGGCCATCGGGTCGAAGGCACATTGCCGACGAGGCTATTCCCGAAGAGTGCGCGTCCAGTCCGTGAAACTTAGGTTGAGAAACAGACTCACGCTGTCAGCCTGTTGAATTTTGTCACCAATTCAGAAATTGAGCTGGCGGTGTGACCGGCATGGTTGGCTTGACCGCTGCGACACGAACGAAAGGACGTTTCCGACAGAAGTCGAATTGGGCGAGCGGGTCGGCGTCAGCCCCGTAGTTTTTCGCGGGATTTTCAGATCACCAGGGGCCTGTCGCCGTCCCGCTCGCGTTACTTGCTCGGCAGCCGGATCGTGCCGTCCCAGTTGGCGGGTGCGGTGCGGTTGTGCAAGACGATGTGCTGCATCAAGAAGTCTTGGGCGCGGTCGCTGGCGGGCATGCCGTGCAGACAGCGATAGGCCAGGTCCCAGCGGCCTGCGGTGAAATGATCGACTCCCAATTCATACTCGGCGACGTGCGCGTCGGTCAGTTCGGGGAGTTCGGTTTCGGGCGGAAGTAACTCGCTGACGACAGCGGGCGTTTCCATGCCATACGGCAGGAGGCGACCCAAGCGGCGCAGACGCCCTTCACTGGATGCGAGCCTCGGTCGGACGATCTTCGCGGTCGCCTCATCCACGACGATCGGCACCCGCAGTTGTTTGGTCATGCTTTCGAGGCGACTCGCCAGATTGACGACCGGGCCGAACACCGTGACTTTGACTTGCTCGGCCGTACCGATTTTCCCTGCCACTGCGCGACCGTGTGCAATGCCGATCCCCATCGCAAAGTCGGCCAGCGGATGGTTCTTCGTGGCGGCGGCTTTTGCAAACGCGGCTCTAATTCCGAGTGCCGCGCGGCAGGCATGCACGGCCGCGTCTGGCGAGGGAAATGGCCAGCCCCAGAACCCGAGCGTGGCATCACCTTGAAAGTCTCCCGTCACGCCGCCGTGTTCCAGAATGTGATGTGTCATCACACCAAGCGCCCGGCTGACTCGTTCGAGCAGTCCGATCAAGTCACCCGCCGCCGACTCGGCCCGCTGACTGAAGCCGCGCAGATCGCAGAACATCACCGTCACATCACACTCGCTCGGCTCGAGCATTGTCGTGTCGAGTTCATCTCCCAGTGCGGCCAAGACGGGCGGCGCGAAGAACTGTCGCAGCCCTGCCTTCTGCCGCTCGAACCGGCGCGCGCGAACGACCGCGCTGATGATCTCTGCCACGAGTTCCGTGAACTTCACATCGGCTTCGAGTTGCAACGTGTCAGAGAGCGTCGTTCCCGGCACAAAGGTCTTGCCCATTCGACCGGCCACATACAGCCCCGTCGGTTCAGTGGCGAGGCCCGGCACCGGCGTGCAGTAAGCCCAGTCGAACTCTTGCATCAGTGTTTGGTCGTGCTGTTTCGGTGAGTTCTTCTCCCAGATGTGGAGTACGCTGGCACGGCGCTTTTCGAGCGCCTCGACAACCAGACGCCGTGAAGGTCGGAACGGTCCCGCTGTCTCGCGCCGCCGATCCCAATGCAGCAGTGGAATGTCTTCGGTCCCGCCCGCCGTCACGATCGCGACCGCCTCCGCGTGGACGATCCCTTTCAGCAGCAGGTTGACCAGCCGATGAAACAGCTCGCCATCATTAGCCGCTCCCGCGATGACTTCGGGAAGGTGTGTCAACACTTCGATGCGGTTTTCGGGATCCTGGTATCGAATCTTGCGCAGCTCTTGCGGCTTGAACGCGAACTCTTCAACGGGCGCAGCGGGGAGTGAACCGTCTGCTTCGGCCTCGACCAGATAGAACGAAGTGGCTCCCACGACAAAGTGTTGACCGATTTCAATCCGGCACGACTCGACCGATTCCCCGGCGAAGAAGAGTGGGTTGCGAGCCGACTTAACTCGCTTGAGCTGCACGTGACCGGGCTGCACGTCCAGTTGCACATGGCGACGCGAGAGCAAACTGTCCCACGGAACGGACAGGCTCGCATCGGACGCGCGCCCGATGACATGGTTCTCACCCGGTCGCAAGACCTGTCGTCGCGACTGAGACGGCTCGGCCCCCTGCATCATGAGTTCAAGCACTATCACCCCCTTTCGCGTTGTCGGTTCCCTTCGCGGTCAACGACAACGTGGTCGTGTTGCCCGAGGGAGTCTGTCGCCGCCAGAAGCGAAGCCAGCGCGGACCTCGCTCATTCAGCAACGCCACGATCAGCCACCACGACCCCGCGACCAAGCCCAGCATGACGAGGACGGCTCCCAGCGCGGACGAGAAGAGCCGCGCTTGCAGGTCTTCCACGGGCTGCAGCGCGGGCTTCTTCCGTTCCTGTACGACAGCGACCCAGTCGGTGCCGCGTACGCGACTAAACGCAGCCAGCCATTCGCCGCCGTACGTCGTCGGATCGAGCTTTCCGATCGGATCGATGTAGTGCCGCGTTCGATCAGGTTCGGTCCGAGTCGCTCGTTTGTCGGCGGAGTCCCCTGAGTTGGATTCTTGTAAGAGGTGTTCGAGATCCAGCAGGACATCTTTGTTTGCGACACCGACCAGGCTGAGCTGCTCGAACCCCGTGTCACCCAGCGAATCGAGATTGCTCTTCGTCATCCATTCGTGCGCGAGCAGCGCCCACGGTCGCTGCCGTCCATCAATTGAGCGACCATCGAGAATCGCAAACTCACGGCCGACTCCATCGCTCCCCTGCGAACGCAGGCTGCGTTCATAGTCCTGCAACAAACTGCTCAGCGAGAGCGATCTCGCGAGGACGCCGATCACGCGCGATTCATCATCCGGTGCGAAGATCGGAACCGAGAGTGCGATCAAATCATGCTGCTGTGTCGTGCCACGATACGGGATCGAAACATAAGGCTTCGTGATGGGCGCGACACCGACCGGGACTTCGTTCTCCTGATAGTGAAAGCCACCACCGTGGAAGTAGTCGCGATACGCATAACCGCCGTCCAGAGACATGCTGATGACGTTACGCCACCGCTGAACGCCGTTCGCGTCGAGCAGGAACCAACTGTCATCGAGTGACCGGCCGAGTCCCTTCCAACGCTTGTCATTTTGCTTCTTGAAAGCGTTCAGCCGATTCCACAGGGGCTGGCGTTCTTCGCGCGGCTGAGACGCGAAGTTGATGACCGCGCGTTGGAGTTCCTCATCGCCGGCGATCGCCTCCAGCTCCGCCAGTCGATCGCCCAGATCGCGATTGATTCCTTCCGCCAGCAGGTTGACGGTGAGGACATCGCTTTCGAGCGCCCGCCGCGTGAGACTGATTTGAGTCGTTCTGATCGCGTCTTGCATGGCCTCGATCGCCAATGGGGCAATCCCCAGCAAGAGCAGCACTGGCAGTACCAGACCCAGCAACACGAGCGGTCGTCGTGCGCGAAACCGCTCGCGCGCGACGAGTCGGTCCAGCACGGTTTGAGCATTCGGGAACCGCTTTGCCGGATCGGAGGCCAGGCAACGATCGACGATCTCCGCCAGATGTTGATCGACTCCCGCGACCCTGCGATGCGCGAGGGGTCTCACATCATGACGCACGATCTGGCGATAAATCGTCAGCCGTTCGTCGAGCGATCGCGCGTCGCTCAATCGACGATCATTCTCATCCGTGCGGAACGGCGGCGAGCCGGTCAGCATGTGATAAATCAGTGCCCCGAGCGCGTACACGTCCCACCGCGCATCAGGAACGGCTTTGAGGTCCGCCTGCTCCGGAGCCATGTAGTACAGCGTCCCCAACGCGTGACTGTTCTCGTCCGCGAGTCGCGACTGTCCGAAGTCGCACAACCGCGGCTCGAAGTCTTGGTCGAGCAGGATATTCGCCGGCTTGAGATCACAGTGCAGGATGCCGCTACCATGCGCATGAACCAGCGCCTGACTGACGCGCGTGGCGATTCTGACCGCGTCGATCGGGGTCAGCGGGCTGCCGTTCAATCGCGCGGCCAGCGACCCGTTCTCCAGGTACTCCATCACGTAGTACGGCGGGTCATGATCCCAGCCAACCGCCAGCAAACCGACAATGTTGCGCGAGGTGTACAGCACCGCCAACTTTTCGACCTCACGCCCCAGTAGCGACCAATCGACACCGCGCCGATGCGTGTAAAGCTTGATCGCGACATGCTTGCCCGTGTTCTGTTCGCGAGCCAACCAGACCGATCCATACTTTCCCTCACCGATCGACTTCAAGATGCGATAGCCCGGCACCGACGCAGGCGCTTCGCCCGTCAGCACGCTCAATTCACGAGCATGCTCGACCGACTCCACGCCCTGATCGAGCGTCTCGTCCAACGGTCGCTGTTCACTCGAAACTCCCACGTTCACAGCACGCATAGATTGCACTTCGCCTGTTGCTAGGGAATAGAAGACGTTTCCGACAGACATTGGCGAGCCGCGTGCCGTAAGGCTGCGGGTTCTTGGATTTCCGCTGGAAACCTGCGGCCTTACGGCACGCGGCTCGCTTTTTTGTCGGAAACGTCAATGCGAGAAGCCAAGAAATTCTCTCGTGTTCCTTGGCGTCTGTTCGCAATTCATTTTCGAGCCTTTCGCGTATTTCGTGGTTCCAAGCATTCACTTCTTTTCTCGGACGATCTTCAGCAGCAGTTTCTGAGCGTCACGATAGCGTGGAGCGACTTCGAGGGCTTGGAGGACGTGGGCTTTCGCGCGCGGGTCGGCCTGTTGGTGCAGGAGTTTCGCGAGGCGGAAGTGGAGTTCGGCCGGGTCGTCGGGTTGCATGAGGAGCAGGGCTTCGAGTGCTGGCAGCGCGTCGGAGGGATCGTTCAACTGTTCGGAGATGGTGGCGCGGGCGCGTTGGATTTGAGGAAGCAGCGGGTTGATGGCCAGCAGTTGACGGACTGTCTCGCGAGCGGCAGTCCAGTCGATGGGAGTCGATTGGAGTTCGACGAGTCTCAGCAGCGAGGGCACCGCCGAGTCGGTGCGGATCGCGTACTGTTCGAGGACGCGGCGTTCGGCGGCGACTTCTTTCAATTCCTTGTGGATCGCGGCGAGCAACTCGTAGGGACAGTCGTCTCCGACTTGCTCGGGGTAGAGTTCGATCAGTTTGGTGAGCGGCTTCTTGGCTTCGGCGAACTCACGCTTCTCGATGTGTTGGACGGCGAGGACGGTCAGGCCCTGAAGGCTGGTCGGGTGATCGGCCACCCAACGGACGAGTCGATCCGGGTCGTCGTCGTCTCGGATCGCAGAGAGGTCGTATTTTTCCCAGTCGAGATCCGGCGCGAGTTCTCGTGCCATCTGAGCGGCGTACTCGCGGAACTCTTCGTCGAGTTGATCGAGGCTCGCGAGATGCCGTTCAAGCGCGGGATCGATCGGCAGGCCGGTGGCGAGGTCGTCCAGCACCTTCTTCAGTGCGTCGATGCCGTACTTCTCGATGAAGACCTCGACGACGAGCGACGATTGGAAGTAGGCGAAGTTGAGATCGGCGGGAGTCTCGGGACGCAGGAACGCACCGCTCAATTCGCGGATGGGCGTCAGCAGGCCGGCGAGGATGCGCGTGCGAGACTTTGCGGTCATCCGCTGGCCCCACGTCGGGTGCGCCTGGCGTTCCTCGTAGACCGAGATCCCCTCGCTCAGCCAGCGCGGCATGCGGTTGTGAGTCTTCTCCAGCGTGACGACGTGACAGAACTCATGCCACAGCACCGCCTGCCAGTTGGACGGATGGTCCTTCTGCGACGCGGGGCTGTTGGCCGTGATGACCTTGCCGAAGCAGACGCCCAGATAACCAGCGGCCCCCGGCATTCCGAACGTCCTCACCGCGAAGTCGTTTGGTTCGGGAAAGATCTCGACCGTGATGCGGTCCTTCAATTCGAGACCATACTTCGCACCGAGTTTTTCCTTGGCCCGCTTGAGCAAGTCCAACACTGCCTGGCCGTAGATGGCCGCTTCCTTCGCCTCCATCCGCACGATGAAGCTGTCGTCTTCGAGCGTCGTGTACTTGGCGAGGGCATCGCGAAGCTGCATCAGATTGAAGACGTGAACGTCGTAGGCGTCGGCTTTCGCAGCCGCTTCGCCGAGCTTCCAGCCCTCGTCCTCTTTGCCCAGCCGGAGGAAGTCCTGCGCGAGTTGCACGCGCGCCGGCAGGAAGTCGTCGTCGAAGGCGAGGGCCTGCTGCTGGTGAGCGGCTCCCTCGGTGAAGCGGTATTTCTGCGATAGCTTCTTCCCGATCAGATGATCGACGAGCGGGTTCTCCTTCCACGTCGAGAGGGCTGCCGCGCGGTACTCGATCGCGTGCCGTTGGTCGTTTTTCAGCCCAGCGATGATCGAGCGGTAGGCCCACGCGGCGGGATGCTTCGGGTTGACGGAGATGATCTTATCGAGGACTTCATTCGCGTCGTCGTATTTCTCGGCGTCGATGGCATTTTCGGCCTGATAGAGCAACGCGCCGAGATGCCGATAGTTCGCCTTCAAGCAGAGCGTGAGAGCGTGTGCCGCCAGCGCAGGCTCACTGCGGTCGAGGCTTCGCGTCACGCCAAACTGCAGGTCGGCGTCGTCGGGATACTTTTTGACGGCCGACTGAAACGTATCAGCGGCGAGAGCAAAATCCTGCTTGGCGAGTGCAAACTCGCCACTGGCGAGCAGCGCGTCGCGATGCAGCGGGTGGAGCTTGAGGGCGCGGTCGTAGAAGTTCTCCAGCACGAGGCGCGCATCGGACCCGATGAGGACCGCCGTCCGACCCAGCGACACAAGGTTGTCGGCATCCGAATACCGCCACGGCGCGCGACCGGCCTGATCGATGATCTCGGCCTGCCAAGTGCTGGCCTGTTTTGAATCGCCACTCATCCGCGCGGCCTCGATTCCCAGCAGCCGCATCCGCACGCTCCACGAATAGCGTGCCAGCCCATTCACCAGCGTATCGTTTGCCGCCTTGTACTGGCCGGTCTGCAATTCGGCCTCAGCCTTCAGCAGGTAGTACTCCTCACCGAACAACCTCGCCTGTATGGCTTTGTCGGTGATCTGAATGCACGTCGCGTGGTCGCCCGCTCGCAGCGACTTTGTCGCGTCTTCGAGTTCGGTGGCGGCAACGTCGGGCACCATGGACAGCCATGCTGCCGCGATGGTCAACGCTGTTGAGACGCTGCTGAAAACGTGTGACCGACGCCGACGATCAGTCTGAAATGTTGAGTCATCGCCGCAGCACTCACAGTCGTTCATCGGTCAGCCTCCAAGATGGTTGCGGAGTATATCTGGCGTGTCCGGTAGGGGACAGGACTGAGACAGCAACGTTCAGGGCCATCGCCTTGTTGTGTCCGCGAAACTTGTAGGGTGGGACCAGTGGCGCTTCGCCGCGCCGGCCCACCATGAATTCTCGACGCTTTTCCGATGGTGGGCCGGCGCTCGAAGCGAGCTGGTCCCACCCTACTTTGAAAAGGCGATGGCCCCGGTCCAATCGCAGATGGTCTTCTCACACTTCGGCAACTTCGGCTATAAGCCCGCTCCAAAATGGGGCCGTTGATTTGAACCGAACGAAGTAGAATGTATGCCAGACACTCACGCAGCGCGACATGTTCCGGTGCTGCTGCGCGAGGTCGAACGGGTATTGGAGTTGATTCCTGGCTTGATCGTGGTGGATGGCACCGTCGGGGCGGCCGGGCATTCCAAGATGATCGCGGATCGAATCGGCTCCGAGGGGCGGCTGATCGGCCTGGATCGCGATCCGATGATGCTGGCCTTCGCGGCGCAGGCATTGGTGGGGATGCAAAACGTCACATTGAAACAGGCCAGCTATGTCGAGTTGCCAGAGGTTCTGAGCCGTCTCGGCGTGGCGGGCGTTGATCGACTCTTGTTGGATTTGGGTTTGTCGTCGGATCAGTTGGCGGACGAGTCGCGTGGGTTTGGCTTTCGAGTGGATGGACCGCTCGATCTGAGATTCGACACGCGGCGTGGCCAATCGGCGGCGGAGTTCATTCGGACGGCGGGCGAAGCGGAATTGGAGCGAGTGCTGCGGGAATATGGCGAGGATCCGGCGAGCGGTCGGATCGCGCGGTTTCTTGCGGCGCGAGCGAACTCGGAACCGATCACAACGGGCGTACAGTTGGCCGAAGCGGTGGCCGAGTGCATGAATGTGCAGCGGCGCGAAGCGGGAGACAAGCACCCGGCGACACGCGTCTTTCAAGCCTTGCGGATTGCGGTGAATGATGAGTTGGGGCATGTCGCTCGTGGGTTGGAACAGTCTGTGTTTCGGTCGCTGAGGCCGGGCGGACTGGCGGCGGTCATCACGTTTCATTCGTTGGAAGATCGAATCGTCAAACAAGAGTTTCGTCGAGCGGAGCGTTGGGAAAATCTGACGCCGAAGCCGATCGTGGCCACTCACCAGGAACAACGGTTCAATCCGCGAAGTCGCTCGGCCAAGTTAAGAGTGGCTCGCAAGGTCGGGTGAGTGTAGTGGCCCCTGTTGAATGTCAGTTGACGCTAGTTCTCTGGAAGGAAGGAACCTCCCTCATGACGCGCGAAACCAAGGTCGGGCTGTTGATGGTCGTGATGCTGGTCGGCGTGTTCGGCTTCATGGTCTACAAGAAAATGCATCGGCCGTCCGAAGCATTAGCCGGACAACCGACCGAGGGAACTCCCCGTGAAGGCGGAACCACTGGTGACGAAGGCGCGAACGCTTCGCCTTTTGAGGTGGCCAGCACGGATCGCACACCTGTAGGACGACGAGTTGTCCCTGCGGCGGCTGCGGAGCCGGCCGTCCTGCTTGATAATCCGGCGGCAGTCAGCGCATCACCGCGCGGTGCCGATCCGTTTGAAGTGACCTCGAATTCGGTTCGCGCTACGAATGTCATTGCCGTTCAGCCGGTGGTTCAGGCGAAGCCAAAGTTGCCGACAACGGTTTCCAGCGACGATGCGTTTGCAGATACCTTTTCGCAACCTGCCGCCGCGTCCTCAGCATCACGAACGACAACAACGACCGCGTCGTCCGTGCCAACGGCCAACTTCGACCCGTTCGAGCGTGAGACAACCTCATCGACAGCAACGGCGATTAAGCCTGATCGCAACACGGCGGCTGCTGCATCTGTCAGCGATCCGTTCGAGGCTCCGTTGGAAGTGGCTCAGCCCACATCTCGCAGCGCCACTTCCGGAGTGATCGTGGAAGAGAGTGTCGCCGTGGAGGCCGATCCGTTTGAGTCGGCTCCACAGTTTTCGGCCAGCAACGCGCGAGAGCCTGCTGCTCAAGTGGGTGATCCTTTTGCCGACGACCGAACGCCTGTCTTGGATGCGCCTCTGAATCAGCCTGTGTCACGACAAACGACCGCGTTTGAGGTCATTGAGGAGCCTGCGCCTGCAACAGCGGCTCCGCTCACTGCGCCGCCAGTGATGAAGGCCCCCGCGTTTGAATCGCCGCCGTCCTCCAGTGGTTTTGAAACAGGAACCAGTGGGATTACGCCCACCGCTCGCCCGCGTGTTGCAGACGACGATCGCTTGGGAGGCTTCCGTCCGATCGAGGTGAATCAACGGTCGATGAATGAGTTCACGCGCGAAGCACGCGCGGCAATGACGGCCGTTCCTGCGAGCGACCCCTTTGGCGGGGTGCGGCGTCCCGCACCAACGGGTCGGATTGACGAAGACCTTGCGCCGCGAGCAGCCTCAAAACCATTGGTGCCGGGTGACACGTACAACATCGAACCGAGTGACAACTTTTGGACGATCTCCCGCAAGAAGTACGGAACGGGACGTTATTTCATGGCGCTGTCACAGCACAACTTGAAGGTCATCCCCGATCCCAAGCGGATGAAGCTCGGTGTCACGATCGCCACGCCTCCGGCTGCAGAATTGAATCGAATGTACTCCACGCTGATCCCCTCAGCGGCTCCCGCCGAACCGGTCCTGGCCGGAACGATACAAGCCTCCCGATCGACTTCATCCGCAACGGCAACTCAGGACGAAATGGCGGGCTTCTTTGTCTCGAACGACGGAGTCCCAATGTACCGCGTGGGTAAAGAAGACACGCTGAGCGACATCGCGCAGCGTCATCTCGGCCGATCGTCGCGCTGGGTGCAGGTCTTCGAAATGAACCGGGAGATCCTCACGGACGGCAACTCACTCAAGCTCGGCACGGTACTCCGCCTCCCTGGTGACGCAAGCCGAGTTGAGGTGGTGGGAATGCCTCGCCTCAACCGATGACGTGGGTTCGGTGTGCGGGCTGGATCGCTTCGTTTCACCGCTCGTGTGTCGCACGCAAATTCGTGTTCCCCACTCCTGCTGAGAGTGTTTGCCGTGTTCTTTCGATTTGGGGCGGCTCTGGCGTTGGTGGTGGCGATCGCTCTGGCGGGAACGGCCATGGAGACGCAGAACCTCGCGTACAAGCGGCAACTCAGCCAGCAGCAGTATCGCTTGGAAGTCCTCGTCGAAACTCAGGCCGGTTTGAAATTGGAGGCTCAGCGGTTGGGAACGCCTGCCAAGTTGTTTGACGCTCTCCAAAAAGACGGCGCGGCACTGCATCGCCCCGCGAAGCCGCAACGTCACGACGAGCGACGAACTCCGCTGCTGAACTGGGATCACTCGGCAAGACACAGGCCGGATTGAGGTCGTTGTCGTGGCATTTCCGTCTCCGAACGTCGTGTCGAACGCATCCACACCGCGACCGTCGGTGTTTGGTCGGGCGCGGTTCGTCGTGACGGTTCTTGGGATCGGCTGGACCGTGCTGATGCTGCGGCTCGTGCAGCTTCAGTGGTGGCAGGAAGATCGCTTCGCGGATCGCGCAGAACGGCAGCGCGAGTACGCTGAAGAAATCGTGCCTCGGCCGGGAGACATCGTTGACCGGCAAGGGCGGCTCGTCGCGACGACGCTCACCATGCGCAGCCTATACGTCGTGCCGAGTCGCATCGCGAAGCCGTGGGTTGTGGCGCAGGCAATTGCGACGGCGCTGGGCAGCAGCGCCGATGCACTCTTCGAGAAGATTGGCGAGCGAACTGACCGGCACTTCCTGTGGGTCAAGCGGCGATTGAACTCCGCCGAGGTCGAACGAATTCGACTGCTCGATCTTCCCAAAGGGACGTGGGGCTTTCGCGATGAGTATCGGCGCGAGTACCCGCAAGGTGTCGTCGCCGCCCATGTGCTGGGACTGCGGGACATCGACGGCGTCGGACGCGGTGGCGTCGAAGAAAAGTTTGATCGCGTGCTGTGTGGTGAGAATGGGAAGCGGCGGCTCGCACGCGACTCGCGCGGACGTGTCATCGAGATCCTCGACGACGCCGAGCATCCGGCGCGTGCCGGTGAGTCTGTGCAACTCGCGCTCGATCTGGTCGTGCAACTCTTTGCCGAACGAGAACTCGACGACGTGATGCAGCAGTGGAAGCCGGAGAGTTGCTGTGCGGTGGTCCTCGATCCAAAGACCGGCCACGTCTTGGGAATGGCCAGCCGCCCCACGTTCGATCCAAATCGGACTGAAGCGGCGTCGGCCGATTCGTGGAAGAACCGCGCGATCGCCGACATCTACGAACCCGGATCGACCTTCAAGCCGTTCCTCGTCAGCTATGGCCTCGATCAGGGCGTGCTGCACAGGAACGACGTGTTCGATTGCGAACACGGTCAGTACCGCATGGGTCGTCGCATACTGCACGATCATCATAGCTATGGCTCGCTCAACCTGACCGATGTGCTGGTGAAGTCGAGCAACATCGGCATGGCCAAGATCGGCGAACGGCTCACGAACGAACGGCTCTTCGCGGCGGCAACGCTGTTCGGCTTCGGTCGCAAGACGGGGATCGAACTGCCCGGCGAACTGTCAGGAATTTTGAGGCCGCTCAAGGAGTGGACCAGTTATTCGACCGGTTCGATCCCGATGGGGCATGAAGTCGCGACGACGCCGCTGCAACTGATTGTGGCTCACGCGGCGCTGGCCAACGGCGGACAGCTTTTGCACCCGCGTATCGTGCTGCCGCGTGCGGATGACTCAACCGCCGCCGTGCGATCCATCGCCGAAACGACCGTCAGTCCCGAAACCGCACACTGGCTGATCGAAGGCCCGATGCACGAAGTCATCACGCGCGGAACCGGCAAGCGTGCCCGTGTTCCCGGATACAACGTCTTCGGCAAGACCGGCACCGCACAGTGCCTGTCGCCGAACGGCGGCTACGTTCACAACAAGTACATCAGCTCGTTCGTCTGTGGCGCGCCGGTCGAAGATCCGCGACTGCTTGTACTGGTCGTCGTCAACCAATCGTCCGTCGGCGGTGAGACCTTCGGTGGCAAGGTCGCCGCGCCCGCCGCGGCCAACATTCTCAAACAGTCGCTCGTCTATCTCCGCATCTCCCCCGATGAGCATCTCCTGCGAACGGCGGCGAACTGGAAAGAGGAAGAAGTCGAGTGAAGTTTCGGAGGAACTTCGTCCCGGTTCCAGCCATGAAATCGTGGCAGGGCCTTCGCAGACATGAACTGGAAGACTTGTTGCAGGGTGTGAAGTCGATGACATCTCGCGCGATTGGTGCGGTCGGCGGCACATCCGGTTCGTTGTGGCAGCAGGAATCGTACGATCGAATCATTCGAGACGAAGAGCATCTGTGGCGAGTCATCCAGTACATCGGCCGCAATCCACGTCAGGCGGGATTGCCGCTCGAATCAACTCCACGCTGGATCGATCCCGACTGGCAAGCC
>JAYVDI010000452.1:0-13374 GCA_043749505.1 Schlesneria sp.
GCGCATTTCAAAACTAGCCCGCTGCGCAAGCGAGGGCTGAACATTCGATGACGGTGAAGCCCTCGCTTGCGCGGCGGGCTAGTTTTTCGAGACAAAAACAGGTTTTGAAATGCCCTCTAACGTCTCTGTGTCCGGAATGGTTCGACGCGCATTTCACCTTCCGGCGTGATGTGGCAGCGAACCGCACCCTGTTGTGCCGTTGAGAGGACGTGCGTCTCCGGGCCGTAGCGTGAGGTCAGTCGCTCTTCGACAGCCCGATCCGACGAACTGGCGATCACCCACTCGGGTGTCGCCCAGCGTGCGAGGTCCGGCGGATTTGCTTTGATACTGCCGTGATGCGGGGCGAGCAATACGTCGGTCTCGAGTCGCGGCGACCTCAACAATCGTTCGAGGCCCTCGCGTTCGAGGTCTCCCGTCAGCACGATGCGGCGACCGGAGTACTCGATACACAACACGATGCTATTCGGGTTGTCCTGCCTCGCGTGAAAGTCGGGCGCGGGATGCAGCACGCGCATCGTGACGCTCGGATCGAGTAACAACGACTGTCCGGCCGCAATCAAACGGATGCTCATTCCAGCCGCCGAGGCTTTGTTCAATGCCGCGGCGACCGGTGGTTGAGACCAGTCGAGAAATGTTCGATGGATGAGCAGGGTTCCTGCTGGCAGGACCTCGATCAGTTCTGGGATTGCGTTGCAATGATCGGCATCGGCATGCGAAACGACGAGCGCATCGAGCCGCGTTCCACCCTCTGACCACAGCACTCCCTCCACTGTTCGCGCCACGCGATCCCCTCCCAACATACCGCCGGCGTCGTAGAGCAACGTCCGTCCGTTGGGGCATTCGACCAGCACACTTAAACCGTGTCCGACCGACACCACCGTACATGTCAAACCGCCGCGCGCTGGCATCCACCACGCCATCGCCAACCCGAACACGATCCAAGTGAGACTGGCGCGTGGAGACAGAGAAAGCCGTCCGCGCCAGCGATCAACCACCGCACATGAGAGCGTCAACACGTAGAAACTGATCAACCACCAGAAAGGCGGCGATGAGACATAGACGTGACCGAGATCGACTCGCGCGGCCGCTTCGACCGCCGACAGGAACCAGCCGAGCGTCAGATCGAACGGCATTCCAAGCCAGCCGAACAGCAGCGGCGAGACCAAGCCGAGTAACAGGAACGAGTAGCCAAACCAGAACATCAACACAATCAGTGGACTGAGCAGCACGTTGAGTACGAAACCGATCGGTGAGACCAGATGAAACTCGGACGCGATCAGCGGCGACGTGACGATCCAGATGGCCGCTCCCATCGCATAGCTCTCGCCAATCTTGTGAACCAGCCATGCGAGACCGATGCGCCACCAAGGCGCTCCAACGAGAGGTCCGTTCATCTCGACCAACGCGCCGCGGAACGGCCGCAGAAAACTGAGCACGATCAGGATCGCAATCACTGCCAAAAACGAAAGCTGTGCGCCCGAGTTGAACAGGTCGCTCGGGTTCCATGCCAACACGAAGAGTGCGGCCAGCGCGAGTGAGTTCCATGCTGAACTGCTTCGTCCCGCAAGTTGTCCGAACGCGAGCACGACGGCCACGATGGTCGCACGCACGACGGGCGGGTTCGCGTCGGTCAGGACGGCATACGCAGGCAACAGGCCCAGCACGGCGATCAAGGAAAACGTCGTCGAACGACGTAGACTGCGGCAGATCAGCCAGAGCCAGCCCCACAACAGGCCGACGTTCATCCCTGAGATCGCGAGGACATGCAACGTTCCGCTCTCCGCGAATGCACGCCGCAGGTCTTGATCGAGATCGACGCGGCTTCCCAGCAGTAGCGACTGTGCGACAGCGGCGGTGCGAGGGCTGAGTTGCCGCGCAATCAAATTCTCCGCCCGACGACGACACTTCGCCCTCATGACCGCGAACTGATTGAACAGTGTTCGTTCGCGATCGACGACACGCACCGCTTCAACGGACTCGGCCGCCACAAGGCAGTGCAGACCTTGAGTTCGCAGCCAACGCCCCGCATCGAACTCGCCCGGATTGGAAGGTGACGCCGGACGAACCAGCTCACCAACAATCTCAAGGATGTCACCAATCGCCAGCTCCGCGCAGCGGCCGTCGATCGACAACCGTGCGAATCCCGTGACCGCCTGCGGGGCGAGGCCCTCGTTCAACAGTTCTCGACATTCGACCATGCTCACCGTTCGCTCGGCCGATCGCCACGGAGTCAGCTTTGCGCCGGGAGCTTTGAGAATCAGGGGAGACTGAACCAACTTGGCTCTCAGCCGCACATGCTGCCCCGATTCCGTGGCCCATGCCGAGACATCGTTCTCGTCCACGCTGCTCCAGCGCACATGATGCCACGCCGCACCGAGACTCGCACAACCGAGCAACAAGAACACGACCGAGACCAATCGCCCACAGAAAGCGAAACTGCATGCGGCCCCTGTCACGAGGATCGCGCTCACGAACAACCACGTCGCCGCATCGAGTTCCATGAGCCGATCCAACAAGATGCCGAGCATCACTGCGAACGTGACTGGAACAGCAGGACTCCGGTGAAACCGCCCGCTCGCCACAGGTCTCGCAACCGGCTCGAAGACATGCAGCACGATGGCCCTCGCATCAAATGTTCTGGGGTCGGGTGTTCAAATTTCAAAATTGGCCGGGACATCACCGTGACGATTCAGGGGTCGCTCGATCCGCCAATTTTGAAATTTGAACGCCCGACCCCCAATTCGCTGGCGGTCACGCAGCGCGGACCCCAGCCACACTTTCATTTGAATCGGCACATTCACAGCACCTTGACGACGACCGCCGTGACATCGTCCTTCTGCGGGGCACCATTTGCGAAGCGGCGCACGTCCTGACAGAGCAACTCCAGGATGTCTTCGGCTGGGCGGTGACGGTGTTTTCGCACGCACTGCATTGTGCGGTCCCAGCCATACAGTTCGGTGTGTCCCTCTTCGTTCGGGGGTGAGATCTGTTCCATGATGCCATCGGTGGCGAGGACAATCATATCGCCCGACTGAAGTTGAATCTCGGCGGCGGTGGGGTACGGACTCTCTTCAAAAATACCGAGTACCGTGCCGGTGCTATCCAGCCGCGAGACCTCATCAGATTGAAAGAGAATGTTGGCCTGATGTCCTGCCGACGTGTAGACCATCGACCTGCGTTCCGGGTCGAGCCGTACGGCAAACAACGTCACGAACATCCCCTCGGGGAGGTCGCTCTCCAGCACTTGGTTCAACCGCCGCAAGGCTTCGCCGATGTCGGTCTCGTAGTGCAGGATCGTGCGCAGCGCGGCACGGGTCTCCACCATTTCGAGGGCCGGGCCGAGGCCGTGACCGCTGACATCGCCCACCACGATGACCAACCCGCCGTCGCGAGTCGTGATGTAATCGTAATAGTCGCCGCTCGTGAGACTGGCCGGGTGAGTAATGCCGCAAATCTCGAAGCCCTTGAGCCGGGGATCGGATTTGGGATAGAGAGCCTGTTGCACGGCGCGAGCCGCTAGCAACTCGTGTTCAGTGCGGAGCCGTTCCAAGCGATCGGAGACATCTCGAAAGGCGATGACCACACCGACGATGTGTTCGCCATCGCGCTTCGGACTGGCGACATATTCGACCGGCACCTGTGTTCCGTCTTTGCGCTGGAAGACGGCATCGGTCACTTGTCGCGCTTCGCCCCCGCGCAGCACGGTCTCGACCGGACACGGCTGCATCGTCTTGCGCTGTTCCACAATGAACTGCTTGCGGCATTTTCCCTTCAACTCGTCCGTGGTATAGCCGAGCAATCGCCCTCCGGCCGGGTTGAGAAACGTGATCAAGCCGTTGTTGTCGAGACCGCACACACCGTCACCGACCGAATCGAGGATAACCTCGTAGTGCCGATGCAGTGACTCCACCTCCTGCTGTGTCTGCCGCCATTCGGTGACATCGGTGGAGATCCCCGCGATCGCAAACACACGTCCGGCATCATCCCGTAGCGGAAACTTCACGGAGAAATAGGTGTGTGACCCGTCGAGGAGTAGTGCGATCTCGTCGCACTTGATCGACTCGCCCGTCTCCGCCACGAAGACATCGTTCCGGCGAAACCCATCCGCGACTTCGAGCGGAAAGACATCGTAGTCCGTGCGGCCGATCATCGACTCGCACGACATGCCAAACAGCTTCGAGAACTGTCGATTGATGAGCAAATAACGGTAGGAGAGGTCTTTGACGTAGATCACCGCCGAGGTGTGCTCGACGATCTCCTGAACCAATCCATCCAACATGTGATTCGGGAAACGAGAAGTGTTTGTGTGGAACATGATCCCACCGTCTTTGAGACGCATCCGTGCATCGAGTGAATCGAACGCTGATGACGGCGGCGAGTATATCAGCGAGATGCAGCACCACAACCGGCAACCTTAAGCGTTTTGCTCCGCCGCAATCGTTGGTATTCGCGAAATGCTTCACGCACCATCGGTACGCTTCGCCTCGAATGCCCCCGCCCAAGAGGCACTCTCGCTCCTCAGTTTTGCCCATCACCTCGTTCACAGAACAGCTTTCTTCCCCGTGGTTCACTCTGATTTTGCGGAGACAAACCACGGTGTTGGCCGTGCTGCTCGACCTCGACACACCGATCGAACAGACCTTCTCGGGCGAGCTGGCCGCAAAACTGCGCGGCGACGGTTGGGCGAGAGACGTTGGCGACATCGCTCACATCGCCGCGCTGGTCGCCCCGCGCCGCATCACGATCCGTGGGGGAGTCATCGGCGGCGGCCTGCCACTCCCCCACGAGGCCCTCGTTGAAAAGTTCGCAATCACACGCGCGGCGTTCGCTCAACACGAGGCATCTCAGTCGCTGAGCATCGTCGTTCAAGACGCGCGATGAGACACCGCAGCCTCGCAATCGCTGAAAGGCTTTCCTGCCCTCATTTTTCTGCCGCTCTCTTTCTGTCTCAGACTCTTCGTTCGAGACAAGGAAGGAGACAGAAAGAGAGCGGCAGAAAAATGAAGACGGGGAAGTCGTGTGTTCCCTCACTCGTGCTGCTCGTTTCGCACGAACGGTGGCTCGATCTGCTCGAATCCCACGCAGCGTACGACTGGCAACGGTGGGTACTTGGGGAACCGGGCGTCGTTGGTCGAGTGCGTACACAACACAAACCGCGATCCTTTGGGTGTCGTCACGATCCGCACATGGCGGCAGGTTTCGCAGAGGCTTCGTGTCATGAGGAGTTCGCAGGATGTCGAGGCGGATCGTGAGATGTGGATCGGTTTGAGATGAGGCTCGCGAGGGGCGAGACCCGGCGATATCGTACCCGCCGATTCGCCCCACGCTACCGTCTGAAGGATGCTAGAGATGCCCTCCGCTTGGCAACGCTACTGTCAGTACCTCGTCACCGATCGTGGTCTTGGGTTCGCACTGGATGTCAGCCGCGTGCGGTTTGAGGAGAGTGATCTCGCGCCGTTGTTGCCTCAGATGGCGAAGGCTCTCGCTGCGATGGTGGCGTTGGAAGGCGGGGCCATCGCCAATGCTGATGAGAAGCGGATGGTGGGGCATTACTGGTTGAGAGACTCGGCGCTGGCACCATCCTCCGAAATCACGGATGAGATTGATGAGACTCGCGCGGCGATCGTGCAGTTCGCGGAAGACGTTCACGAGGGCCGAGTCGAAGGGGACGCGAGCAAGTTCCAGTTTGTACTCGTCATCGGAATTGGTGGCTCGGCGCTGGGACCGCAGTTTGTGGCGCAGGCGCTCGGTTCGCCGTATGACTCGATGCTGACGTTCTTCATCGACAACACCGACCCCGACGGCATCGACACGGTGCTCGGGGAACTCACCGGGCAGCTTGGCAGCACGCTGGTCGTGGTCGTTTCCAAGTCGGGGGGAACGCCGGAGACTCGCAATGGAATGCTGGAAGTGCAGCGGGCGTACAAGCTCGCCAATTTGAAGTTCGCTCAACACGCGGTGGCGATCACGCAGGACGGGAGCAAGCTCCACAAGACGGCAGTCAACGAGAAATGGCTGAAGATCTTTCCGATGTGGGATTGGGTGGGCGGGCGGACTTCCGTGCTGTCGGCGGTCGGCTTGCTTCCCGCCGCATTGCAGGGTCTTGACACAAATGGGCTGCTCGATGGAGCCGCCGCGATGGACCGGCTCACGCGCGAAGTCGATCCGCTGAAGAATCCCGCCGCGCTGCTGGCCTTGATGTGGCATCACATCGGCGGGGGAAAAGGTGCGAAGGACATGGTCATCCTGCCGTACAAGGATCGGCTCTGTCTGTTCAGCCGGTACTTGCAACAGTTGGTGATGGAGTCACTCGGGAAGGAGCATGACCGGCAGGGGAAGACGGTTCATCAGGGGATTGCCGTCTATGGAAACAAGGGTTCGACCGATCAGCACGCTTACGTGCAACAGCTTCGCGATGGCGTGCCGAATTTCTTCGCGACGTTCATCCAAGTCTTGAAGGACCGCGAAGTAGACCTCGACCCCGACACGCAGTATGTGCGGCCGTTGTTTGAGGTCGATCCCGGCATTACGTCGGGAGACTACTTGCACGGCTTCCTGCTCGGCACGCGCGAAGCTCTGTCCGACAGCGGTCGCGACTCGATCACGATCACGGTCAACGAGGTCACCGGTGAGACCGTCGGTGCGCTGATCGCACTGTATGAACGAGCGGTCGGTCTCTACGCGGAGTTGATCGACATCAACGCCTATCACCAGCCGGGAGTCGAAGCGGGCAAGAAGGCGGCCGCGTCGGTCTTCGACCTGCAATCGCGAGTCGTCAAGCAATTGCGATTGGTCACGGCCCCGCAAACGGCGACGCAGATTGCCGCCTCACTTGGCGAACCCGATCGCGTCGAGTGGGTCTTCAAACTGCTCGAACACTTGTCGGCCAATTCCGGGCGAGGCGTGATGCGTCACGGCGGGCAGTCACCAGCAACGGCGACATACGAAGCCCGAGAAGAACAACACGATCACGACGAAGCTCAGGAATGACGTTCTTCGTTCTCCAGCGGGGACAATGCCCTCACGCGGACAATGTGGAGATATTCTTGGCGAGCCGTGGGCCGTCAGGACACGGATTCCCCGCCTCAATTCAAGAACCCGCAGCCTGACGGCATGCGGCTCGCCAATGTCTCGTCTGTGGCCGCGTGACCTATTGTGAGTGAGGCTCGCCACTTTTCCCGACGACAATCGTTTACGTTGGGGCCAGCGGTTCGAGGACACAGAATCCGCCCACCGCCTGCGGGGCGCGGACTAGGCTGGTGCTTTGCATGTCGTTCCACAGCGCGATTCCGCCCAGCAGGCCCGCGATGTTTTGCACGACCTTCACACCAGACGGCATCGCGACGGGATCGAGCATCCGCGCGTTGCCACCACCCAAGTAGAGCGTGTCGAAGTTGAAGGTGTGCCGGATTTGTGTGATCGCCCGGTCGAGCCACTGCTTCCATTCGGCCTCGCCCAGTTGTTCGAGTGAGCTTTGGCCGAGCCACTGCTCGTAGGTCCGGCCCTCGGCGAACGGATGATGAGCCAGTTCCAGATTGGGCACGAGCAGCCCATCGACAAACAGCGCGGAACCCATGCCAGTCCCAAGTGTCAGCACCATCTCCAACCCTGCGCCCGAGATGGATCCGAAACCCTGCACGTCCGCATCGTTGGCCACGCGCACCGGCTTGGTAAGTCGCTCGGCCAGCGACTTCGCAAACGGGAAGCCGTGCCAGTCGGCATGCAGGTTCGGAGCGGTCACAGTCACCCCTTGGCGAACCACACCGGGGAAGCCGACTGCCACTCGATCAAACTGATGTGTCGCAGCCAACTGCGCGATGGTTTCGATCACCGCCAGAGGAACTGCCGGGCGGGGTGTCATTGCGCGATCGTGTTCACTCAGCGCCTCGCCCGACTCGTCCAGCACCAGCACTTTGATTCCCGTTCCGCCGACATCGACCGCCAGCGTGCGCGGAGCGGTTGTGCCGTGAGCCGTCCCATTTGATTTGACCATTCCCTAGTCCTCATTCGACCGAGACCGAACCTTTCGAGTGCGGCGGCATTCTATTGGGATCGAACCGGCGTCGCACTCGCGCCGCCACCCATTCAAAATCGTCGGTTGCAGTTCGAGCGACCTCCTTCGACAATCCGCCCTGAATCGTCCGCCGCCTTTGTAGGAAAGCCCGCCCACCGATGAGCCTCTTCCGTCCCGAACTTGATCGCATGGCCGGCTATCTGCCCGGTGAGCAGCCGCAGGATGGCGGCTGGGTCAAACTGAACACGAATGAGAATCCGTACCCGCCCTCACCGCGCGTGGTCGAGGCGATCACAGCCGCCGCACAAGGGAAGCTCAATCTGTATCCCGATCCGCAGGGGACCGCGTTCCGCAAGGCGGCGGCAGCGGCGCTCAATCTGGACCCCGATTGGATTCTGCCGGGCAACGGCAGCGATGAAATCTTGACGATCCTCACACGTTCCTTCGCCGGGCCATCCGATCAAATCGCCTATCCTTACCCAAGCTACATCCTGTACGAGACACTCGCCGACTTGCAGGGCGTGCGTCACGAGCGGCTGTTGCTCGAACCCGACTGGTCGTGGAACTTCGACCGCATCGGCAAGACGATTGAGCAGAGCAAGCTGATCTTCGTCCCCAATCCCAACTCGCCGTCGGGCAATCGCTGGCCGTTCGATGACCTGCTGGCTCTCGTCCCCAAACGCGGGATGCTGGTCTTGGACGAAGCTTACGGGGACTTCGCCGATCACCCGCATCAGTGCGAGTTGCTCAACAGTACCGCCGGACGACAGATCGTTGTCACGCGCACGTTTAGTAAGAGCTACAGCCTCGCGGGCGTGCGGTTTGGTTTCGCGATTGCTCACCCCGACACGATCGCCGGGTTGAGAAAGATGAAAGACAGTTACAACTGCGATTCGCTGTCATTGGCCGCTGCGACGGCGGCCATTCAAGACCAGGATTGGATGCGCCAGAACACGGCGTGCATCCGAGCGACTCGCGAACGGCTGACGACCGAACTGAAGGCGCTCGGGTTTGATGTCGTTCCCAGCCAGACCAATTTTGTTTGGGCGACGCATCCCACCGGCCAACACAAGGCGCAGTACGAAGCCCTCAAGTTGAAGAAGATTCTCGTCCGCTACATGTCGTTCGGAGACATCGCTTGGGCAACCGACCAACGTCTCGACGGCCTCCGCATCACCATCGGCACCGACACCGAAATCGACTCGCTCCTGACGGCGCTCCGAGGAATTGTTTGAAGAGTTTGAACCACGAATCTCATGAATCCACACGAATAAGAAAGAGGGCGAACATGACGACAAATCTTGCCGACAAACCGTTTGACCCGCGTGAACTCTATCCACTGATCGCTCGCACTGCGGCTGATGCAGGATGGAATGACCCCGTAATGGATGACTATGACCGCTACGAAGAATTGATTCAGAGTCGATCAGGCGGCACCCTATCACACCGTCCCCTCTTCATTCGTGCGGATTCGTGAGATTCGTGGTTCTCTCCGCCTTCCTGATTTGAAAGAAACCGACATGCCTCGCACTGCGAAGATCGAACGGAACACGGCTGAGACTCAGATTGTGTTGTCTCTCAATTTGGACGGGACCGGCGTGGCGAACGTCTCGACCGGCGTGGGGTTTCTCGACCACATGCTGACGTTGTTCGCCAAGCACGGGCTGTTTGATCTCGATGTCACCGCGCAGGGCGACCTGCACATCGACGATCACCACACGACCGAGGATGTCGGCATCTGCCTCGGCAAAGTGTTGGCTCAGGCGGTGGGAGACAAGCGCGGGTTGACTCGCTACGGCAGCATGACCCTGCCGATGGAGGAGACACTCGTCACGAGTGCCCTCGATCTGAGCGGTCGGGTGAAGTTCGTCTACAAGGTCGAGTTCCCGACTGAGAAGATCGGCACGTTCGACACGGAGCTGGTCGAAGAGTTCTGGCAAGCGGTCGCCTCGAACGCCCAGATGAACCTGCACCTCGTCCTGCATCACGGCACGAACAGCCACCACATTTCCGAGGGGCTGTTCAAAGCGACAGCCCGCGCGCTGCGACAGGCCACGACGATCGACCCACGCCAAACGGGAGTGCCGTCATCGAAGGGGACGCTGTGATGCGGAGAGTGTCACCACGGAAAGCACGGAAATGCGCGGAAGGTAAGACGGGAAGGAGATCGTGCTTCTTCAACTTGAGTGCTGTTTGATGGGCCGTTGCGTTGGGCACGGTGAGCAGTGCTCTTGCTTCATTCCGTGACCTTCCGTGTTTTCCGTGGTGGTCATGAATCATCGGAGCAAGACCAACCGTGATGCGTGTGATCGAGCCGTACTCGCTGTGGATCGGAAACGCCGGTGACGTGCGGCGCGTGGCAGACTTGATGGACGCCGGAATTCGGGCCGTCGTCGATCTGGCGGCGAATGAGCCTGTCGCGTTTCTTCCGCGCGAGATCGTTTACTGCCGCTTCCCACTGTTCGACGGTGAGGCCGACGAACGCTGGTTGCTCCGCGCGGCCATCGTCGCGATTTCTGAATTGCTCCGCGCCAACGTGCCGACACTTGTCGCGTGCAGTGCGGGGATGAGCCGTTCACCCGCGCTGGCTGCGGTCGCCATCGCGAAGCTGTCCGGGCGCGATCCCGACGAGTGCCTGTTGGCGTGTGTCGCGAGTGGTCCGGCGGATGTCTCGCCAGCACTGTGGAATGATGTTGTCGCAGTCCTTCGGGAATCGCTCGTTTAACCGCGTGGGCAACGCCCCGCGCGTCGAACGGTGAAACAAGCTCAAACGTCGCCCGACGCGCAGGGCGTTGCCTACGCGGTTAAACGACGGAATCGAGCAACCTCATGTTGATCGACCATCAGGCGAATCACTCGAACGCCAGCGTCATTTGTACGGTCTCTGGCACTCGCGGCGGTTTTCCACAACGGGGTGTTCGATGGGCGAGGGCATCGTAGCCGAGGCTTTTCAATTCGGTGACGAACTCGTCGATGTAGCCGTGAGTGACGAGGATGCATTGCGCTCCGGTAGCGGCGACAGCGGCGAGCAGTTCGTCGTGATCGGCGTGGTCTGAGAGGGCAAAGCCGCGATGGACTCGGCGCTGAGCTGGCCCGTCGGGAAGCGTCATCCAGCCCGAAGCGAAGGCTGTCGAGTAATTGCCCATGATCGGAAAGCCGACCTCCCATCGCACGGAGGGTGGCAGCAGGATCAGGGCGCGCGACCACTCGTCGCGCGTGACGCCCGACTGAGGCGTCCGGGTCTCGGGAAGCGGCACGCCCGACTGACGGTAGAGCGCGTTGATCTCCTCGATCCACGGATGCGCGAAAACTGGTCCGATGGAATGATCGAGTCCCGCCATCAGCCGCTGCGCCTTGCCGAGCGAGTAGGCATAGAGGAAGCAGGCTTTATCGTGCTGCTGATTCTCTCGCCACCAGTCGTGAATTTGTGCAAACGTGTCGGCCTGCGGCTCCCAGTGATAGTGCGGATGGGCGAAGGTCGATTCGGTGATAAACGTGTTGCAGCGCACCGGCTCAAACGCCGCGCAAGTGGCATCGGGGGCGACCTTGTAGTCGCCCGAGACGACCCAGACTTCATCGTGATGCTCGACGCGCACTTGGCTCGAACCGAGGATGTGTCCAGCCGGATGGAGTGAGACTTTGACGCCGTTCAGATCGACGGTCTCACCAAACGCCAGCCCGTCGATCTTCGCACCGGCTCCCATGCGATGCTGCAAGACGAGTCGTCCCGGTTCGGCGGTCAGATATTGCCGCGACCCTTTCACCGCGTGATCGCCATGCGCGTGCGTGATGACCGCCTTCGCAGCGGGACTCCACGGATCGATGTAGAAGCCGCCTCGTTCGCAGTAGAGGCCCGCGTTCGTCAGTCGCAATAGCGGCGATCCCATGTCTGTCCTATTGTGTCGTTAATGAGGCTTCTGAGCGGGGTGGCGTAAGCCCCCCGGTTCTTTGCAAACGGGCTTACGCCACCCCGCTCAGAAATGTCTCACACTGGGCCGCGAGAGGTCTAAACGACCGTTGGGAATGTCGCACCCGTCACTTGGCCTTCGGGAATCCCGCGTCGAGCAACTCTTGAATGCCCGGCTTGAGTGCTCGCATGTCATAGCCCTGCTTGGACAACACTTCGGCAGCGGCCAACGCGCGACGACCGGCGCGGCAGTGCGTGTAGACGACCTTGTCTTTCGGGATGATCCCGAGCAGCGTCTTGGCATCGATCCCCTTTTGAAGTTTGCTGTTCGGCAGCGAGATCGCTCCATCAACGTGAGCCTCATCCCATTCGGCCTGTTCGCGCACGTCGAGCAACACGGCTTCCTGCTTCGCCAGACGTTGCTTGACGACATCAAGTGTGTCCGCCGTGTGCGTCAGTTCCGCCAGCGACTTGATGCGGATGTTGCGGAAATCGACTCGATCCCCGTGGCCGAGAAACGCAACATGGCCCTTCGCACGCGACAGTCCCGGATGAACAGTGCCATCCAGAGTGCCCGCCTTCGTCGCTTCATCAAGGTCCGCATCAACGATGGTCTTTCCGTTGACGACGATCGTCACGCGACGCCCCTTTGCGGTGACCTCCTGCTGGTTCCATTCGCCCAGTGGTTTGAGCGAACCGACCTTCGCGGGGACGATTCCATAGACCGAACCGTGGTACTGATATGGCTTCAGCGTTTTGTACTTCTCGGCGGTGTCGTCGAGAATTTGCAGCTCAATGCCATCCAGATGCAGGTTCCCTTCGGCGATCTTCGGACAGCGGATGCCCAACCCGTTGTTCGCTCCGTCAGTCATCTTGAACTCAAACTTGAAGACGAAATCGGAGTACTCGGCCTCGGTCAGCAAATTCCCTTTGCCGCCCGCGACACAGACCAAGTTGCCGTCTTCGACGGCATACCCGGCCAACGATCCCATCCATCCGGCGAGCGACTTTCCGTCAAACAGCGAAACGAACCCTTCTTCCACCGCCACGACAGCCTTGTCCTGCGCGAACACCGCGCCGCTCCATGCGACAGCCAATCCAACAGCGAAGCACAACGTCAGCCGATTCATGCCGTGAGACCTTTCCAATGAGTTCGATGAACAACAATCAACCTGCTCCGACGATGGCAGATCGTAGGGTGTGCCAACCGAATCGCAACGCACGTCGGTCGCCAAGAAGGGCCAATGCCCAACGCTGTTCGGCCCTCGGGTTGCTGTGGCGAGCATTTTATCTATCGGGGCGGCACGCTTTTTGCGCAGGGGCGCGACGTGAGTTATCTGTGTGGACCTGGGCCCACGAAACTCACGGAAGAGGCGGGGCGAATCGATGCCGGTGTCTGGGAGCATCGCAGAGGGCGCGGAGCCTGCGGCTGATTCGCAGTCCGCGCAACAGC
>JAYVDI010000453.1:0-6574 GCA_043749505.1 Schlesneria sp.
TCCGACGACCCATCGCCATGAAATCGACCTCCGTGTGATCCCGACCAAAAACTGCGGCGACAGGGTAGCGCAATTCTCGCGGACGTCAACGGCCAGTTCAGACTTTCACCACGGGCTGCTAGAGGCTCGCTACTCATTCTTGCTCGGCAACATGCCCGCTTTGATGAGGTCGCCATAGACTTTGCCGTCGGCGTTCTTTTCGGTGATCGACTTGTCCCACGCGGCCTTCATGAGCTTGATTGCTTCGTCGGCCTTCTTCTCTTCGTTGGCGGTCTTGTACTTCTTCGCTTCAAACCGGTCGTGATAGACCTTGCCGAAATCGTTGAGGCCGTGTCCCTTGCCCTTCTTATCGGCTCCGGGCTTGTGACAGACATCGCACTTGCTCTTGAGTCCCTCGACCGTGTCGAGGAATGGCTTGTAGTCCTTGTCCTCTTTGAATGCTTCTTTGATCTGACCGGGGATCGGTGGAAATGCGTGGACCGTTGTCGCACACAGACCATTCAGAATGGAGACGCTTAGCACCGCACAACTCAACGCAAATCGCAGCTTCATGTCTCAGACCTCGTTCCAATAGGGATGTCGATTCCATCGACGAACTCGATTGGTGCGACACATCGGCACCGATCGGGCGACAGTATGACGGGGACGCTGGCGATCATCAAAGGGACGGCGATCGGACGTTATTTCTCAGAGTCTCGTCCGACGCTAGACTGCGTCGCGGGTCTCGCCGCCGTAGCGACACGGGCTCCTTGACGATGATCCTTCGATGTGGAGAACCCCGATGCTCAGTCGCGAAACATTGGAGATGTGTAGGAAGATGACTCCTTCCGAACGCATTAAGCTGACGCTGGAGATGATCCGCGAAAACACACCGTTCCTGTTGCGTGGTACGCCTGAGCAGGTGGCTCGACGGTTTGAGCGGATGCGTCAGGAAAACGACGAACGCAACTTGAACATGCTGACGGCGATCGCCAGGACGAGGCACAAGCCATGAGCGACTTGACGAACACGCTTTACGACATCACCGATCTGTTTGAGTCGCTCGGAGTCCGGTATGCGGTCATGGGTAGGATCGCCGTCCGAATCTATGGCATTCCGCGTCCGACGCATGATGTCGATTTTACGATCGCCATTGAACGTGATCAGTTGCCAGAGTTCTTTCGTGCGGCAATGGCCCAAGGCTACACGGTTCCTACCGCGTATGAGGCGGGATGGGTGGATTGCGTGGCCGGCATGCCACTGGTCAAGCTGCGAATCTACTTGGAAGACCACGGGGTTGATGTCGATATCTTTCTGGCAGAGTCCCCCTTCCAAGAAAGCCTGCTCGCGCGCCGTCGGCTGGAAAAAACGAGCATCGTTCGCTGTACTTCGTCAGTTCCTAGGATCTGATCTTGCTCAAACTGGTCGCGGGGCGACCTCGCGATCTGATCGATATCGGCGACGTGCTTTTCGTGCAGGGGCAACTCGACGAAGACTACCTTCAGCATTGGGCAAACGAGTTGGATGTGCGAGGTCGTCTCGATCAGGTTTTGGCCGATTCATAACAGTGATGCGAGCGTTTTGTGAAGTGCTTGGCGATCAAGGAATTGTGTTCGGGCTAGCTCGATTCAATTGCCCTCGTTCATCTGAAAACCCCGATCTGAGAGTTGTGCCGCTGAAGCGGCCAGTTAGAATCCCCGCCGCTTTGAGTCGGTCGTCGCCATCACTTCTTTCGGCGATCCCGTACCGGTTCAATGGGATTGCGGCAAGTCGATCTCAATGGTCGAACTTGGCACCCTACCGCGATTGAGCCAGGCCGATGCAGCAAGTGGTGTTTGTTCCAGTGATGTGTGCGTGACTCCAGAACTTCAAACGGAGGGAGAGCCGCTGATGGACCGTGAACCCGTCAACCGCAGTGACCAAGCAAGTCGATTCGGCGAGGCCGGTCGATCCGACTCGACGAACCGATCCAGCCGGGAATTCAACCGGCGAGATTTCTTAAGAGGCTCGGGAGCGGCGATGGCTGCCACCGCGATGGCCACTGCGGTCACAGAGCAGCAGGCGGCGGCTCAGCAGCAGGCGGCGAAGATCGTCAGTGCGGCTCCTCATCCCGTGAAGCTGAACGTCAACGGTGTGGACCAAACGCTCACGGTCGAACCGCGAGTGCTGTTGATCGACGCCCTGCGAAACGACCTCAATCTGACCGGCTGCAAGGATGTCTGCGATCGCTCGAATTGCGGAGCCTGCACGGTCCTGATCGACGGCAAGCCGGTTTATTCCTGCACGCGGTTCGTGATGGATGTCGAGGGCCAGACGATCGTGACCTCCGAATCGCTGCTCTCTCCGACCAAGACCGACGACGTGGTCAACAACTTCTGCAAGCACGACGGCATGCAGTGCGGTTTCTGCACGCCGGGCTTCGTCATGGCGGTGCGCGGCTTCTGCAATCAGAACCCGCAGGCGACCGTGGACGACTGCCGCAAGGGATTGGGCGGAAACATCTGTCGCTGCGGAACGTATGCCGGTGTCCTGCAAGCCGCGTTTGACACGGCTCAAACTGCAACTGCAAAGGGAGGTGCCTGATGGCCGAACGCAAAGTGGGGTGGGATCCGCAGGGCACGCACACGCTGGTCGGGAAAGAAATTCAACGTCTCGACGGGCCGGTGAAGGCGTCGGGGCAAGCTAAGTATGCGAACGACACGAATCCGCCGGGGACTCTGTTCGCGAAGCTCCTCACGTCGCCGCACGCTCACGCCAAGCTCGTGGCACTGAACCTCGACAAAGCGAAAGCCGTGAAAGGGGTGAAGGCTGTTCTCGCGATGGCTGAAGTTGGGCAGGAGGTCCGCTACGAGGGCTGGCCCATCGTGGCGATCGCCGCCGAGCGACCCGAGTACGCCGAGGACGGTCTGCGAGCGATTGAGATCAAGTTCGAGGTACTCTCGCACTTCGTGGACGAGGCGGATCTCAAGGGAGCCGAAGCGGCTGACGTGACCGATGGTGGTGAGAAAGCCAAGCTCACGAAATCGCTTGGTAATCAGAAAAAGGGCGATGTCGAGACGGCGTTGAAGGACGCGAAGCATGTCCACAAAGGCTACTACGGCGTTCACACGATCACGCACATGTGCTTGGAACCGCACGGCTCGCACGCGGCGTGGGATGGCGACAAGTTGAACGTCACTCTCTCGACGCAGAACGTTTCGGGGACGGCGGGCCAGTACGTGAAACCGCTCGGCATCGACGAAGCGAGTGTCTCGATCAAGTGCGACTTCATCGGGGGCGGTTTCGGTTCCAAGTTTGCCGTCGATGAGTGGGACGTGGCGTGTGCGAAGCTCGCGAAGGAGACGGGTCGGCCGGTGCGGCTGCTCCTCAACCGCGCGACCGAGATGCAGATCGCGGGCAATCGTCCGTCGGCCTTCGCCGAAATCACAGCGGCCTGCGACGCCGAGGGCAACATCACCGCGTGGGACAGTCATCACTGGGGGACCAACGGGCCGAAGGGTGGCACGGTAGCGCTCACTGTCACGCCGTATGTCTTCGATCCCCCAAACCGAACTCGCACGGCGACGGGGATCATCACTCACTGCGGTCCCGACCGCGCGTGGCGTGCGCCGAACCATCCTCAAGCGTGCGCGTACTCGCAGACGGCGCTCGATGATCTTGCCGCGAAGGCGGGAATGGACAGCTTGTCATTCTTCCAGAAGAACCTCGGCCTGACCAACGTGCCGCACATCTATGGCCCTGAATTGGAGATCGCGGCCAAACTGATAGACTGGAAAACCAAGTGGCATCCACGCGGACAGGGTGGCGGCAACGGAGCCGTCAAACGTGGGATTGGTCTCGCGTTGCATACATGGGGCGGCGGGCCGCATCAGTCCAACGTGCAACTCAAGGTTCATCCCGATGGTTCCGTTGAAGTGACGATGGGAAGTCAGGACATCGGAACCGGAACACGCACTTGCATCGCTCAAGTCGCGGCCGACACGTTTGGTTTGCCGATGTCCGGCGTGAAGGTCAACGTCGGTTCCAACAAGTATCCCAAAGCCGGGCCGTCGGGTGGTAGCACGACGATCGGTGGTGTCTCGGGGCCGGTGCGACGGACGGCTCAACAGGCGTTGTGGAAGATCTTCGATCTGGTCGCGGCCAAGCACAACATCGCCGCCGCTGGTCTCTCGGTGAAGGATGCCAAGGTGTGGTCCGGAAGCGAGTATTTGTGCTCGTGGAAACAAGCGGCGAGCCTCGTCGGTCCGATGGCTCTCGAACTGCAAGGCGGTCCCGTCACCGAAGACGAGAAGCTGACCGACAAGCAGGTCGGTGGAGTCCAAATGGCCGAGGTGGCCGTCGATACCGAGACCGGTGTCGTTCGTATGGTCAAGATGGTCGCGGTGCAGGACATCGGCCTGATCGTCAATCGCCTGCTTGCTCGAAGCCAAGTGTACGGTGCCCTCATTATGGGGATCGCGTACTCGCTGGTTGAAGAGCGGATCATGGACAACAAGACGGGGCGGTTCATCAACGCGAACCTCGTCGATTACAAGCTGCCGCGCATCGGTGACATCGGCGATCTGGTGGTCGAGTTCTACGAACCCGAAGACCAGTACAAACGCGGTGTGATCGGCTTGGGCGAGCCGCCGGTAATCGCTCCCGGCGCGGCGATCTCGAACGCGGTGGCCAACGCCATCGGCGTCCGCGTTCCCGTGTTGCCTCTGACCCCGAAGCGAGTCCTCGACGCACTCAAGAAGGCTTAGAACGGATGCCAAAACCAGCCCGACGTGCAAGCGAGGGCTTCGTGACCATTGAACGTCCAGCCCTCGCTTGCGCGTCGGGCTTGTTGCCGAAAACATAAGGAGCCAGAGCATGAAGTCTTTTGAATACGCTCGCCCCGAAACCGAAGCCGAGGCCGTTGAGTTCCTCGGTTCAAACCCGTTTCAAACAGCGGTCCTCGCGGGAGGCACCGACCTCGTCAGCCTGATGAAGGCCGAGTTGCTCACGCCGTCGCGCGTCGTCGATCTGAAACGCATCCCATCCTTGCGCGAGGTGACTCGTGTCGAGGGGGGCGTGCAGATTGGTTCGCTTGCCACATTGAGTGACCTCGCCCAGCATCCATTGCTCGGCGGATACCGTTCGCTGTTTGACGTCATCGACGGCGTAAGGGCCATCCAAATCCAAGGGAGCGGCACGATCGGCGGCGATCTCTGCCACTTGCCGAACTGCTGGTACTTCCGTGGCGGTTACGGACTGCTCGGGATGGAAAACGGCGTCTCGCTGCCCGAGACGGGTGACAACCGCTATCACGCAATCTTCGGCAACAGCGGCCCGGCGAAGTTTATAAATGCGTCCCGGTTCGCACCCGCTCTGATCGCGTGGGGCGCGAAGGTCCGCGTGATCTCGAAGGTTGAAGGTCAGAAATCTCTGTCCCTCAACCCTCAACCTTCCAACCTCCACGAAGAATGGCTGCCGCTGGAGTATTTTTACATCTCGCCCAAGACCAGCAGTCAGGGCAACACCGTGTTGAAGCCCGGCCAACTGATCTCGCACGTCTGGCTACCGGATGCGGCGAACATGGCGAGCGCCACGTATGAGGTGCTTCAAACGGAGGGTCTCGACTGGCCACTCGCCTCGGCGGGCGTGTGTGTGGATGTGGAAGGAGGTCTCGTCCGCCAGGCACGCATCGTGATGGGACACGTCGCTCCGGTGCCGTGGCTCGCGAATGATGCGGCTCGATTGTTGATCGGCCAGCCGCTCAACGACGACACCGCTGGAATGGTTGCCGACGCAGCGGTCTCCCGCGCCACACCGCTTTCAATGAACGATTACAAAGTCCAACTCGCCCGCACGGCCGTGAAACGAGCATTGCTCAAATCAATCGGGAAGCTGGACGTGTGAGGTTCTCTATGCGTTTTCCTTCTTGTCCCCTTGCCCCCGTCTTCGGGGGAGAGGGCTAGGGTGAGGGGGCTGAATGGCAGACAGGCATCGACGACCAGGAAAGACATAAGAAGAACCCACACCCTAACCCTCTCCCCGCAGAGCCGGGGCGAGGGGATAAGAAGCAGCCAACTGGCCCAAACGTCATTCACTCCACTCTCGAACGGAGAGCATCGCCATGTCCGCTCAACTCGAAGTGATCCCACCCGTCGAAGTGATCCAATCCGGCCCGCGTTGCAGCAGCCTGCTCTCGAAGGGTCTCTACATCAACGCCGGACTGCCCAAGGGAAAAGAAGTGACCGGCGACGGCAACTTCTGGTGCGGCAAGACCCAAAAAATCTACGGCCCCGACGACCGCGTCTGTGACGGCGACCGCTGCACCGACACCACGCGAACCTGCTACGAAGAGTGAGAGCTTCTGAAAGCCTTGCCGCCGCGTTTCTGCGCTCCGGCGTTGGGATGCTTGGGATCTGAGCTGCGAGCCATCGAACCGTGCGTTCTTCTGCCGGACCAAGTTTCCATTTCACTTTTCCCAAAACGCTCACATGACCACTCCCGATCCGGCCTCAGTCGCAGGCACCTTCGAGTACATCGAAGCGAAGATTCGCCGTGATGCCGAGGGGACGACGTTCGGTGGCGACTTCGAGTGGCTGTGCCAGTGGTTCTTGGAAAA
>JAYVDI010000454.1:0-20430 GCA_043749505.1 Schlesneria sp.
TCCGACGACCCATCGCCATGAAATCGACCTCCGTGTGATCCCGACCAAAAACTGCGGCGACAGGGTAGCGCAATTCTCGCGGACGTCAACGGCCAGTTCCGACTTTCACCACGGGCTGCTAGCCCCGGTTTGTGCCACCTGAACCGGGGCTAGAGCCCTGCGGCTCGTAGCAGCTTGCTTCACTTCGGGAAGTTATTACGGCCCCGCTCCTTGCTCGCTTCATTCTCTGAAGCCAAAGCGGAATGAGAGAACGAATGGTCTGCTCCAAATATGAGGTGTGGGCTGGATTCCTCGTTCGGCCCAAGGGACCTGTAGCCTCATGCCAGCAGAGTTTGCCGATGAGGCCGATGATGTCAGCCGCCCTGAAGAACCTCTCAGCTTCGGCGACAATTGCCTGTTGTGGTAATTGGCGGCGATCCGATCTCTATTGAGCGTGGGTCGGCTTCGGCGGAAATTGCGAGACTCGATCGGTCGAGTGGCTGCTACCGATTCACTTCACGTGGGATTCACCAAGTTAGGCTTCAGGATCGCAGATCATGAATTTCGTCTCACATGCCGACACGCGAAGAATCCTGATGCCGAGTTTGGTGGTGCCCCTCTTGCTCGCAGCCGTGACAGCGTTTGCATTCGGCGCGCATCGACCGTCCGATTCGAGTGAGCGGCGGTCGGGTTCACCGCCTGTGGTCGCGTTTCGAGCAAAGCCTTCCATGGCGAGACAACCGCGACCGGCATCAGCTCCCATTCGGCATCTCGATCAACGAGCCGACGGCGCGGTCAAGTTGCTTGGGATTGAATCGCTCCACAACTGAAGTCGTCAGTCACGATCAGCGTGCCGATTCGCCAACTCAGAGACTCAGACCTGACGCTCATCCCGCCGAGTATTTCCCGGTGGAATCAGGTCTTTGAGCTGCTCGGTATCATCGAAATCGTGCAGGGACCGACACACCTTCTGCCCAAGCAGGAGAAGCAGTCAAATCAAAGCCCCGTGTTCTCCCTGCGCTTCGATCGCGCCTTGCGACAGCCCTCATGACGGGCGAAGTGATCGCATTTTGATGCGGCTTGGCGGGAAACACCTGTTGCCAACCTCTCGTTGAAACAGCCAGCGCGCTTGATTTCCGAGATGGCACGCGGGCAGAATACCGCCCGCTCTAGCCCCCGCTCTTGGGGAATGCCGGACCAATCGGCGGATCGCATTCGATCACACACCTTCGGACTCACGAAAACAGGCTGCGCAATGAAATTTTTGGACGGTCAGACGGTCGGCATCGACTTGGGAACCACATACTCGTCCATTGCGAGACTCAGCCCAGACGGGCAACCGACCTCGCTGCTGAATGCTGATGGGCGGAACATCACGCCGTCGGTCGTATTGCTGGGAGATGACGGCCAGGTCGTGGTCGGTCCCACGTTTGAACGCAGCTCGCAAGAGTCGGCCGACCACATCGTGGAAGCGGTGAAGCGACAGATGGGGAACAAGGATTACTTCGTCGTCTACCAGAACAAGAAGCTGTCGCCCGAGTTTATCTCCGCGCTGATTCTCAAGAAGATGAAGCAGGACGCCGAGAAGGCCATCGGTCCGATCGCCAATGCAGTCATTACGGTCCCCTACTATTTCAACGATGTTCGCCGTAAGGCGACGCAGGATGCCGGTCGCATTGCCGGGCTGAACGTCGTGGACATCATTAACGAGCCGACTGCCGCGACGCTGGCCTATGCTTGGATGAAGGGTGAGCTGGGCCGCAGCGATCTCAAGCAAGACGTCAAAACGATCCTCGTTTACGACCTCGGTGGCGGTACGTTCGATGTGACCGTCGTTCGCTACACGCCGACTCAATTCCGTGTTCTCGCGACCGACGGCGACGTGATGCTGGGCGGGATCGACTGGACGAAGCGAATCACCGACCATGTGGCCGAACAATTCGCTCGCAAGTTCAACGAAGACCCGCGCCAAGATGCGGAAGCCATGCGCGACTTCAGCGCGAACTGCGAAGATGCCAAGCGGGCACTCAGTACGAAGACTCAGGTGCCGCTGACGGTTTACTTCCGAGGCAAGACGCTCTCACTGCAATTCACCCGCAAGGACTTCGAGCGGATGACGGCCGATCTGCTGCAACGTACCCGCGACACGACTGAACTGGTGTTGCAACAAGCCGGTGTCGAAATGGGGACGTTGCAAGAGGTGGTACTTGTCGGTGGTTCGACGTACATGCCTGCCGTTGAAATCATGCTGGCCGAAGTCTGCCACCGTCAACCGCTCCGCGATTTGGGTCTGCTCCGTCCTGAAGAGGCCGTAGCGCAAGGGGCCGCAATTCACGCTGCCATCTTAGAAGCTCGCGAAAATCGCGGCGTTGCAGGGTTGAGTGCCCTCGTGACGAATCGGCTGCGATCGGTGAAGACCAGCGATGTGAACTCGCACTCTCTGGGGGTCAAGGTGTCGAGTCCGACGGACAAGACCAAGAAGATCAATCACATCATGATCCCGAGGAACTCGCAGATTCCATTCAACGTGAGTCAGAAGTTCGTGACCAACTCTGCCAACCAGAAATCGATCCACGTTTACATTCTGGAAGGAGACGCGACCGATCCGAACGCCTGCACACAGATCGGTGACTTCCGCATTTTGGACCTCCCCGCCAATCTCCCTGCCGGTTCACCGGTCGAAGTCACGTACAGCTACGATGCCAACGGACGCATCCACGCGACAGCGAAAGAATTGGCAGGCAACCGTGTCGCGATGACCGAGATCGTCCGCGACTCGGGCCTGACCGAACAGGGGATCGGTGACTTCGAGGAACTGGCCAAAAACTACCAAGTCGAGTGAATTCAGTAAGGCGACTTGGTTGGGAACGTCCGTATTCAGGAGGCTTCTCCGTTGGCGATTGATGTCTACAAGGAATGGCTCGGCATCCCCGAGGGCCAGCGTCCGCCCGATCATTACCAACTCCTGCGACTGGTGCAGTTCGAGGACGATCCCGACAAGGTTCGCAAGAACTACAAGAAGCTGAACGGTCATGTCCGCAAGTACGCGACGGGCCAGTACTCGAACGAGTCTCAGACGCTGCTCAACGAGTTGGCGAAGGCAATGCTTTGCCTGACCGACTCCGAGCTGAAGCTCGACTACGACCGAAGTCAGGGTCGTGAAATCGACGACCGAGACGCGACGACCGGTCGGCGACCGCTGACTGCGTACTTGCAGGACCAAGGCGTCCTCTCGTCAGACCAGGTGAAGGAAGTCAAATCGCACGCGGAACGGACGGGGCTGTCCGTGCGCGACACGCTCGTTCAACTGAAGCTTGTCGAACCGGACGTGGCCGCGCGGGCGTTAGCTCAAGAGATCGGCCGCCCCTACGTCGATCTGGCCGACATGCTGCCGGACGACTCGATCCTCGATCTGGTTCCCCGCGCGCTGGTTCGCCGCCACACGTGCCTGCCGCTGTTCATCGACAATCGCGGCGTATTGGTCGCGTGTTCCGAGGAGCCGGATTCGGAACTCGAAGATGAGATTCGGTTGAGGTTCAACCTGCCCATCCGTCCCGTCATGGCCACTCCACTGGCCATCAATCAGGGGATCGCGAAGTACTACGCGGCTGGCTTGCGTAAGGAAGTCGCCGAGCCGGTGAAGGGTGGCAAATCGTCTTCGTCCTCCACCGCGAGCAAGCCCAAGGCCGTGTTGTCAGACGATGAAAAAGCCCAGAAAAAACAGCTCGGCATCTTGGGAGTGTGCTGGGCCATCATTGGCTTCGTGCTGCTCGACACCTTCGTCCTGTACGACTTCCTCTACAAGAAGATCGGCCTGCCGGAAATGGTCCCGTTCTCCGGCATCCTCATCGGTGCCCCGCTGGCGTACCTGATTTACGTCACGCAGGTCAAAGGGAAGTAGCCAGTTTCAGCCTTCGGCTTTGTCCCCTCGCCCCGGCTTTGCGGGGAGAGGGTTAGGGTGAGGGGGCTTCCTTCGTTTTATGCTCGCGCTCACGAGCTTCGATCTCCGCGATCGTCTTCGGCGCGAGGCCCTTGTACTTCCGACGTTTTTCACGGCACTCGTGGCAGCGGACCGCGCAGGAATTGACTTCCCCTTTCGCGACCTCATACCACCACTGTTGCTGCTTCGCCGTCCACGTCTTAACCGCGCCACAGTCACGGCAGGTCTACTCATGGTCTCGATACTCAGTCGGTGGACCGTATGAGTTGTTCGGTGCCTGCTTCGAGCGATGCGCGACGATGAGAGTCCCAGTTTCCAACGCCTCCGCACGCTGTTCAGGAGATTCGACGAATTGCGACTCCAGCCAAGAGTTCAAGCGACAGTCGTAACAAACGGCCTCGTCCGAATTCGCGTTCAATTAAAAGATGTCTTGGCACCAAGCCCATCGCTGTTGTTCGACCGAATAAACTTCGACATGACCACAGCGATGACAAGTGTACTCACGAATCGTTCTGAACGTGAAGTGATTGTCGCCGGGTTGTTCGTCAGCGTTGTGTCGATCAAGAGACATGCTGGCACCCACCGTCTTGCTGGGACTCACTTGGCCGCTTGCAGGCGATAAACCGCCTTGTCCGTTCTCAGGAACAACGCCCCGTCTGCGGCGGCGATGCTGGCGAGTGAACGGCCCGGCACTTCATTGACGGCCAGCTCACGATACTCGTCCTTCGTCGGAGCGAAGACGTAGGTCTTGCCGTTTTCATCGAGCATGTAGATGCGACCGTCGGCGTGCAGCAGTGATGCCGAAAAATTGCCGCCGACTCGTTGCTGCCAGTGCTGTTCACCTGACTTCGCATTCAGGCAGGTGACGATCCCGTTGTCGGCGACGACGTAGAGTTCCTCGCCAATCAGTAGCGGAGACGGATTGAGCGGCGCGCCGCGGTCCAGCTTCCACGCCATGTGCGTCTCGGTCACGTCCCCCGAGCCATTCGGTTTGACTGCGTACAACCACGGCTTGTCGTAGCCCGAACAGAGGAACACCAAACCCTGCCCGAACACCGGACGAGGCACGTTCGAGTAGCCCTTCGGATAGCGGAATCGCCAGATTTCCTTTCCGGTCTGTGGCTCATAGCCCATTGCCCACTCGCCACCCGTGCTGACGACTTGCGGCTTCCCATCGACCTCAATCAGAAGCGGCGTCGAGTAGGCCATCGCACCTTCGCGCGTGGTCTTCCAAACCTCTTTGCCGGTCTGTTTGTTCAAGGCCGTGACGAACTGCGTGTCTCCCCCGTCGCAACTGAGAATTAACAGATCGCCCACAACAATCGGGCTGCCCGCCGGACCGTGGCGATGGTTGTAGGTGAACTCGGTCGTCCAGATCAGCTTCGCGTTGCGGTCGAGACACGCGGTGCCGAGCTTCCCAAAATGGACGAACACATGGTTGCCATCGACCAGTACCGAAGGGGAGGCGTAACTGTTCTTGCCGTGAATCTTCCCCGGTTCATCGCGGTGAAAGACTTCGACGTTGTGCCGCTCTTTCCCCGAGTCCTTGTCGAGACAAACGACCCTCAACGACTTGCCGTCATCAGTCGCGGTCGTGATCCAAACCTCGGACCCCACGACCGACGGAGTGGACCAACCCAGCCCTTCGATCTCAGCCTTCCAACGCACGTTTTCCGTGTCGCTCCATTTCAAAGGCAGGTTCGTCTCGGACGAGTGTCCCTCGCCACCCGGCCCGCGAAACTGTGGCGAATCTCCCGCGAAGACGACACGGGCGACGAGCACAAACAGGAGGGAGAGCGTTCGCACGGGAATATTCCTTGGTGATCGCGTTTGGAAACGGGCATGAAGTCCGGCTTAGCCTTGTTAGCCGGACTTCGTTTCGAGAACACGCCGCAAAAGGAAGTCCGGCTTTCCGAAAAGCCGGACTTCGCGCCAAGTCACTTGGCCGCCGCATCGGCCGTCTGGAAAGTGCGACCTTTAGAGGCGTTGAGGCGGTCGAGTTGGACCTTGATCCCAGCGGATTTTTCAGCGGCAGTCTTCATCGCGGCGTCGGCGTCGGTGACTTGCTTCTGCTGCTCGGGCGTGACGACTGCCGCAGCAACGGCCTTGTCGGAGTTGGCCTTTGCCGCAACGGCGGTCTCCATCGCGACCTTCAACTTGGCGGCGACATCGACGGCGGCTTTGTCGGACACGACTTTCTCACCGGCAGACTTCTCGCGCGCGGCCTTCGCATTGTTCAGTGCGATGTTCGATGCACCGAACGCTTCGCTCTTGCCCGGGAGTTGTTGAACGGAGACCGCTTTGAGTTTCGTCAACTCCGACAGCGCAGCCAGTGCGTCGGCGGACTTCTTCGTCGCGTCGGCGGCGGCCGCTTTCGCCACGGCATCGTCCGGTTTGGCCTCGACTGTGACGAGGGCCTGCATCGCAGCAGCGTCGGTGGCGATCACGGCTTCGACAGCGGCCTTCACCTTTGCGGCGAGGTCCGCCACTTCCTTGCTGGCGGCGTCTCGTTCACCTGCCGCCTTCGTCTGAGCAGCGGCGGCATTCGTCATATTGGTCTCAGCCGTCACCAAAACTTGAGTTTTGGTGACGACATCGGCATCGGCGGCGGTTTTGGCTTTCGTCGCGGGATCGATCGCAGCCTGAGTGTCATTCGCCAGCTTGACCGCCGCGTCGGCAGCGGCCTTCCGGTCGGCTATGGCCTTGTTCAATGCGGCCAGTTGCGCCGTGGCTTGAGCCGCCGCGGTGTCCGCTGCGGCGAACGCTGCGGCGGTGACTTCAATGCGTTTGGCCAAGGGCGGCGGGTTTGTGTTGAGTTGTCCGAGGACCGTGCCGTCCTTGGCATTCCAAACGTGAATGGCTCCAGTCAGGTCGCCGCATAGGATTCGGTCAGTTTCCACATCGAAGGCAACTTCCATCCCGAGGTCGCCCAGCCCGGCAAAGCCTCGAATCGCGGCCCCGTTCATGTCCCACAACTTGGCTTGGTTGTCGCGTCCCGTCGAAGCAATGCGGTTGTCGCGCGTGATCTCAACCGACGAACAGCCGCCTCCGTGCCCGCCCCAGTTCTTGATCTGAGTGCCGTTCTGCATCTCCCACAAGCGGATCGTCGTGTCTTCGCTGCACGAGGCCAGTACGTTCGAGTCCGGTGCCCAACTGACATCCGTGATCGCGCCGGTGTGGCCCGTCAGGAAGTAGAACTCACGTCCAGTGAAGGCTTCCCACACGAACAGCCCGTTGCTGCGATCGGCCGTCGCCAGCAGCACGCCGTCAGGACTGAACTCCAGCGCCGTGATCCAGTCGGTGTGCTTGTTCTTTTCGTAGAGCAGTTCACCTGTTGAGACATCGTAAACACGGACGATCTTCTTCGGCCCGCCGAGGGCAATCTGCGTCTGATCGGGACTGATGTCGGCAGCGAGGACCACGTCGTACTCGGATCCGACCTCGGCAATCCGCTTGCCCGTCTTGACCTCCCACACGACGACCTTGCCCGAGTGCGAGCCGCGTCCGCCACCCGCCATCAAAAGTTGGCCGTTGCGGCTGAACTTGAGGATGTGCGCGACACCCTCGGGGAACGGCAGCACACCCGACAACTCCAGTGTCTTCGTGTCGTAGAGGAACACTTGTTTGTGACCGGCCACAGCGGCGAGAGACGACCAAGGATTGTTGGCCAGCGCCGTCACACCGTTCCCGCGCGCGGAGACCACCAGCGGATCGATCGGCAGATTTTCGGGCATCGGTGGCGGACCAGCCGGTCGCGCGTTCGAGACCTCAACCTTGGCGATGGCCATGTTCTTTTTGGGCTTGGCCTTGCTTCCGGCGTTCTCCAGCGCCCCCCCTTCGATCCACTTGCGGATCAGGGTGAGTTGTTCATCGGGCAGCTTCGGTTGGCTCGGCGGCATGACCGGCTCGGACTTGTGCGTCACGACCAGATAGAGCTGACTTTGCGAGGCGTCTCCATCCGTCCGCACGACCTCACCCGAAGCCCCGCCCTGCATGGCGAGGTTGTAGTTGTCGAGAACCAAGTCCCCCTTCTTGTCATTCGCGTTGTGGCACGACCCGCACTTCTCTCGAAAGATCGGCACGATGTGCTGGTCAAATGTGATTTTCTCCTCTTTGGGAGCAGTCGCGGCAGCCTTCTCTTGGGCGAAGGCATTGACGCCACAGAGGCCAACCAGAAACAAGAACGCAAAACAACGACGCATTGTGAAACTCCAACAACTCAATCTCAATTTGACTGCGTCTGCGGTGAGACGAGTACGACGGACCTCCACAAGTACGTCGTTTAACCGCGCGGGCAACGCCCCGCGCGTCGATGGGCAAAACCGTGTCCAACGTCGCTCGACGCGCGGGGCGTTGCCTACGCGGTTAAACGACGCTTTCGCAGTTCACTCAGTGATTGAACAAAAACTCACGGCTGTTGAGCAGCGCCCAGAAGACATCGTCCAGCGAACGCTTCACGTCGCTCCCCTCGGCGAAGAGCGGCTTCAGCGCTTCGGTTTCTTCGGGGAGCGGCTTGCGGCTGAGGCACCGAATGTAGAGTTTCTCGATGATCTGTTCGGGCGGCAGTTTTTCCTTCAGCATCGCGGCGAGAATGCCTCCCTGTTGAATCTTGGCGTTCGAGGTATCGCCATTCATGAGGTGCAGCGCCTGCGAGAGCGTCGGTTCCATCTTCACTTCGCACGAGCAAGCCGTTTCGCGGCTTGCTCGCCCGAACGTGGTGAGGAAGTAGTTACTCGTCGCTCCGTCGGCGATTTGGACCGCCCGAGCACCGATGGGCAGACGCGGAAACTTGTCGTTGGTACTCGTGACTTGGCTGATGATGTCAAGCATCGACTCGGCCTTGATCCGGCGGAGCGACTGCGAGGCGAAGTTGCGTTCGTCGGTCTCGTTGCTCGCGTTCTTCTCGGTCGTCCGCTGATAGGCTTCCGAACGGCAGATGTCTCGGACCATCGCCTTGAAGTCGTAGTTGGACTCGGTGAATCGCTTCGCCAATTCGAGCAGCAGCGGATCATTCGAAGCCGGGTTGCTGATGCGGACGTCGTCCACTGGCTCAACGATTCCAATCCCGAAGAAGTGGTGCCAAATGCGGTTTGTGAAGTTCTGAGCGAAGTACGGGTTCTTGGGCGAGGCGAGCCAGTCAGCCAGCACGACGCGGCGGTCTTTCCCAGCCGTGTCGGCTGGGCCGCCACCGAGGAACACCGGCAGCATGACTCGTCCACCAACGGGATGATTGACCTCACCTCCGCCCGAGTTGAACACGATCTGTTCGCGATAGTCTTCACCGGTCTTGCGGCCGACCTGTGAGAAGAACGCGGCGAAGCTGTAGTACTCGTCCTGAGTCCACCGGTCGAACGGATGGTTGTGGCACTGGGCACACTGCGTTCGCATCCCCATGAAAATCTGGGCGACGTTTTCAGCAACTTTCAGCCGATCGGGTTCGATCTGGTAGAAGTTGGTTGGCGGGTTCTTAAACGTCCCGCCGTTGGCTCCGAGGATTTCGCGAACCATCTTGTCGAGTGGCACGTTGTCAGCGATCTGCTCGGACAGCCATGTGTAGTACAGCGTGATCGACTTCAGGCTGGTTTGGTTCGACGACCGCATCATCAGCCATTCGGCCCACTTGCTCACCCAGACTTCGGTGAACTCTTTGCGACCGAGTAGTTCGTCGATCAGTTTGTCACGTTTGTCAGCCTCAGTGCTGGTCATGAAGCGGGCGTATTCCTCTTCACTTGGAACCGACCCGATCAGATCAACATAGACGCGGCGCAGGAACGCTTCGTCAGCGGCCTTGCCCGACGGGTCGATCCGCAGCTTCTTGAGTTTGAGATTCACCAGTTCATCAATGTAGTTCATCGTTGGCTTTGGCTTGTCTTCGTAGACGAGGCCCTTTGGCAGCACCACGAAGTGCGAACCGACGGTGAAAGTTGAGAACCGAGCCATCACGAAGGCTTCGCCCCGCGCGCCGGCGGTGATGGTTCCATCCGCCGAGACCACCGCCGAAGTGTCGTTGTTCGACAGGAACAGCGCCAGCGCGGTGACATCGCGGTCGGTGCCGTCAGAGTACTTGGCTCGGGCCGTGATCTGCTGTGTCGATCCCTCTCCATCCAGCACGCCGTCCTTGGGGAACAGTTCCAGAGCCACGCATTTCGCGACCTCTGCCGGATCTTGAGGACAACCGGCGCTGATCCAGTCGATCACGGTTTGGCAGAGTTCCGACTCGCGCTCGAACCGCTTGCCGCCCGTGTGTGGGACGACACCAATCGACTTCTCAATCGTCAGGCTGGCGTCGGGAACACCGAGGTCGATCCGGCGACCAGGCATCTCGCGCGTGAGTCGTAGGTAATCTCCATCGGGGTCGTATCCAAACAGGCTCAGCCGGAACCCATCTTTCCCGCGAGCCGCACCGTGGCAGCTTCCCGTGTTGCAACCGGTCTTCATCCAGACCGGCATGACATCCAGTTTGAAGCTGATTGGCCTCGCTTCCGCCGCCTTCTCGACCTTGACTGGCACGGTGAGCATCTTGCCGCCGTATTCGACCTTCAGCTCGGTCGTTCCGTCCGCCGTCGGATAAAACGTCGTTCCCTCACGCCGACAGAGGGCCGGGTTGGCGAGCGTGAACGTCGCCTCGTTGGCCACGTCGCGCGTGATGCCGTCCGCATGAACCGCCTGCACCACGACAAGCTGCCGATCCTTGTTCGTCGTAAGGTTGATGTCCGCCGGATAGACGTTGAGTTGCACCAACGGCGACTGCGCGAACGTGGTCGTTCCCATCAGGCACATGGCGGCAAGGGCTAGAATCGAGATTCGTTGCATCAGGCTGGTCCTTGGCGGTACTGGTCATCAATCCGGCGCGGGCCATTGTCGCCACGCGTCCGATTTCGGTGTGAGGTTACCCGGCATCCATGCCTGTCGCTCTGAGATGTCGGTCACCGGAGCGACCGGCCTACGTTGCTTCGTTGTTCCGCAACGAAGACTCATTTCGGTGTTCAACTCACTTTTCTGTTCCACCAGCGGGCTTGGCTTCGGTTGCGGGAGCGGAACCGCTAGCGGCTTTGACTCGTGCTTCCTGGTCTACGCGGAGTTGTTCGAGCCTCGTCAAACGCTTGGCGACGACTGGAGCTGGCGGAGCGACCGGCTGCGGCATCGGCGTTGCGGCGGCCACGGGCATTGGAGCGACCTTGGGGGGAAGCGGTTTATCCACTCGGAGGCTACCCGTCCCGAGGTTGTGGATCACCGGCTCGCCACTTTCAGTGACGACGACTTGGCAGAAGAGGTTCTTTGTATTGCCGGGGTTGGCGTCCGCTTCAGCCTTGATCTTGAAGATCAACTCCGCAGTTTCCTTGTTGAACTCGGCCGCGGCCGTCGTGACCTTATTCGGGAGGCCAATCAACTGGACCGCCGCATTCCCTTCAAACGGCTTGGTGTTCTCGACTTTCACGACCAGTTCGGTCTCCGTCCCGAGTTCCAAGGCGGCTGCGAGGAAATTGAACTTCATGTACATCTCGGCCACCCGCAGCGAAGCGAACGTCGAGCAGACCGTCACCGGCCCGTTGCCGACGGTCGCTTCGCCTCGCACGGCGATCTTGTGTTCCTTCACTTGGGCGTTGCCCGCAGCGTTGAGCATGATCACGGCTTCAGTCTGCCCTTCAGCGATCGAGATCTCGCGGCTGGAGTTCACGCCGGTGGGATTCAGAACCAATTCAATCTTGATCGGGGCTTTGAATTCGGCATCGCGTGTCGCCACGACTTTCAGCGACATTTGCCCACCTTGAACCAATGGAACCTTGGGTTCGACAATGGCGAGTGTGAACGGGACTTTTTGAGTCACCGCCATCGCCAAGGCTTTGGTCGGCTCAGTCCAGAATGGGGTGTTGTTTTGCCCGCGCACGAGGACGGTGGGCAGGCGAACTTCCCCACTGGGAGGAGCAGGATTCGCCGGGTCGTTCAGCTTCCCAACGATCTGACCCAGCTTGCCCGCGACCGGCGCATCGGGAGCGGCGGCGAGAATGACTTGAGCAACCCCCTGATCGGCCGCCATGCCGAACGATTCGATTGTGACGCCAGCCGGCAGATCGAGTCCCGCGAAAGACAACTCACCGCCGAAGCCTTGGCGGTTTGCATTGATGAGCAGCGCGAAGCGATTCCCCTGTGGGATCGCGATTTTCGGCTCGACGTATTGCTGGAACTCATTCACACCCAACAAGGCTGTCACCGCGAGGGGGGCCACTTCGACTCGGTAATGGAAACCGAGTCCACCACGTCCGAGATGATCCTTGACGCTCAGGAAGTACTCACCATCGGCCGGAACGGCGAAGCGAATGTAACTGTCAGGGCCACCGGTATCGTCGTTCCCAGCGATCACTCCACCTTGCGCGTTGTGAATGTAAAGAATCGGATCGAGTTCGCTGCGGAGGCGTCTGGCCCAAACATGGACTTCGTAGGACTCACCCTTTTTGGCAGTAAAGCCGTAAAAATCAACATCGGCCTTGGACGAAAGGACTCCGTTGAACGCGACAGGAGCCGCAGCCTTGGTCGCTTGAGCGATGGCTTCATTTGGCTCGACTTCAATACTGTTTTCCAGATCGACGACACGGAATCGATTACCCGACGGCGAGATCCCTTTCGCGTCCTGGGCGAACACTTGGTAGTCGGCATCGGCGACGGCGGGCAGGTCGAATTCCTGAGTCGTCTCACCGGCAATGTCGCCTAAAAACTTGACGGCCACTTTCTGACCGGGCTTGCCACCGGCGGGGACCACGGCCAGTGGTCGTGGATAGTTGCCGATGTGACAGCGGTAATGACTGGCTCCGTTGCCGCCATAGCTGCTCTCGCGAATCTGGACGATGTACTTGCCATCGGCGGGAGCAACAACTGACGCCACGCCGTCCTGCCACAGCAGAGCCGCATCGTCGCTGGTCGAGAGTTCAAACCGGGCGGCATCCATAATCGCGACGTAAGGATCGAACATTGTGTCGCCGAGTCGAATGCCCTCGACCTCGGCAGTGATCCGATCCCCTTGCTTCACCTCGACGATAAAGTAGTCCACGTCTTCGTTCTGGATGATCCCTTCGACGGTCGTGTTGAAGGCGACTTCCTGCGGTACTTTAAAGTCACTGTTCGGCTCCTTCTCCATCACGTTGGGAAGGGCACTGATGCGAAAGGTTCTGAGATCAGAGATGCCGCTCGCGGATCGTACGCGAATGTGCTTTGTTCCCAACACGCAGTCAGCCGCCAGCTTCAGCTTCGCCTTGACCTGCTTATCGTTCACGACCGCGAACTCGGCGACTTCGATCCCCGGCTCGTAGATCATCAATTCTTGGGCGTCCTCCAACCGCTGCCCGTTGAAGACAACTTCAATTTCAGTTCCCCGCTGACCACCCCGTGGGATGATGTTCGACAGCACTGGGCTAGCGGCAAAGCAGATGCTTCCGCTCAGGGAGAGCACCGAAACGGCGGCAAACAAGAAACGAGAAACGAGTTGAACCATCATCATGCCCCCTTGGCCGCTGAGCACCTTGAGAGGCACCTTGCGGCGGCGAACGATTTCATACTGGAAAGAATACAGGCGGGAGAGCGGGCGGGTTTGCACAACACGGATGGCCGGGGAACCCCGGCCATCCGTGTTTCATTTTCGAGGTTGTCCAAAGCAGCAGCATCAATCAGGCCAGCAGATCCTTGATGACCTTGCCGCCGTCAACGATTTCGATCGGGCGGTCGCCGGGAGCCATCAGTTCCTTGTCGGCGACGATCCCCATGCAGTGGTAGACCGTCGTGAACAGATCCTCTGGACCCATCGCCAACTCTTCGGGCTCCGAAGCAGTCGAGTTCGACGAGCCGTGGATGTAGCCACCCTTGATCCCGCCGCCAGCCAGCACGACGCTGAAGACCTTCGGGTAGTGATCGCGTCCGGCTTGGGCGTTGATCTTCGGCGTGCGACCGAACTCGGATGAGACCATGACCAGCGTGTCCTTGAGCAAACCGGTGCGGTCGAGGTCGCGGATCAGCGTCGAGAACGCTTGGTCGAACGATGGCATCTGGTTGCGGAAGCCAGCCACAATGCCAGTGTGCATGTCCCAACCACCGTAAGTCAGGTTGACGAGTCGCACGCCCGCTTGAACGAGTCGTCGGGCGAGCAGCATCCGAGCACCCGCCGTATTGCGACCGTATTCGTCTCGCACAGCAGCCGATTCCTTTTCGATGTCGAACGCCTCGCGAGCGGCTTGTGAGCTGATGAGGCTATAGGCTCGATCATAGAACGTGTCCATCGCCTTCAGATCGTCAGACTTTTCTTTCTTTTGGAAATGCCCGTTGACGGCAGCCAACGCGGAGCGACGGGTTGCGAAACGGCTGTCATCGACACCGTTGGGCAGGTCGAGGTCGCGGACCTTGAAGCCGCCGGCGGCCGGATCGCTGCCGAGGCTGAATGGTGAGAAGGCCGAACTGAGGTAACCGCTACCCGCGAATTCGTTTGGCATGTTGGGGATGCAAACGTAGGGCGGCAGGTTGTTGCGAGGGCCGTATTCGTGGCTGATGACCGAGCCGATGCAGGGGAACTGCAACGCGGGGCTGGGTCGGTAGCCGGTGAACATGTTGTGCGTACCGCGTTCGTGGGCGGCTTCACCGTGTGTCATGGACCGAATCACGGTCAACTTGTCGGCGATGTCGGCCGTCTTGGCGAGCGTGTCGCCAAACAGTTCACCGCTGATCTTCGTGGCGACTTGCTTCATCTCACCCCGGTACTCAATCGGCGCGTTCGGCTTGGGGTCGAACGATTCCTGATGAGCCATTCCACCGGGCAGGTAGATGTGAATGACCGACTTGGCGGTGCCCTCAAAGTTCTTGTAGTTCTTCAGATCGGCCCGAGCTTCGTTGCGAAGCAGCGTGGGCAGCGTCAGTCCTGCTCCGGCAAGGACTCCCACGGACAAAAAGCCGCGGCGGTTGAGACGTTCAAAATGGCCGGGATTGCAATTCTGAGGCATGTCGAAGACTCCACTCGAAACAGGTTGAAGAAATCCAGCAAAGTTTACGGGATCGGGCAATGCCGTTCATGGGAACGGGACACAAGAGGCCGGAGCGTCGCAAGGAAGTTTGTGTTGTTGTGACGGAACTGACTGGCCAGCCAAACAGTCAATCAACGATTCAGTTCTCGTCTGATTGGATTGGCTCGACGGGCGAGTTCGTTACGGCTTTGTTTGGTGTGGCAGGGGCAATTTCGGAGGCAATCAGGCGGGTCGGCCGGTCAGCGGAGCAAGAGGCTACCGAGGTCGCATCGAAGTCGTCAAGTGGATTCATCGACCACTTCCAAGGTGGTTAAAGAAGTTTTTTGGGTTGTGCGGGACGGCGTGGCGGCGGCTTCGAGCCACTTTCTACAGCGTGGCAGCGTGTTTCGAGGCCAGTATTTGCTCGATCCACTTTTGGCCGGCTTCGGAAAGTGGAAGAGCCAAAGGCTGCGAGTATTTGACGATCAAGGCGTAGCCAGCCCGTTCGTAGGTCGTGTCGAGCAGCTTTTGAAGGTCGAATTCCACGTCAGCGTCACCTACGCCCGGTAGCTGGCGTTGGCCGCGCCGACACCGGCTCCGGCGGGAAGCTTCAGCCCTTGGTCGAGCAAACATTTTTCGAGGGCCGCCAAAAACACGAGGACATTCGCGGGGCAGGAGCCCGATCCCATGAGGCCGATACGCCACGTCTTGCCCTTCATCGGGCCGAGTCCCCCGCCGATCTCAATGCCGAATTCTTCGAGCAACTGTTTGCGAACGGCCACGTCGTCGGCTCCGGCCGGAATCAGCACGGCGTTCAGCATCGGAAGCTGTTGTCCTTCCTTCACCGAGTATTCGAGGCCCATCGCTTTCAGCCCCGCCTTCAGAGCCAAGTGGTTTCGCTGGTGCCGGGCGAAACGAGCGTCCAACCCCTCCTCCAAGACAATTCTCAGTGCTTCATGCAGTCCGTAGTTCATGTTGATCGGCGCGGTGTGATGGTACGCGCGGTTGCTGCCCCAGTAGTCCTTGACCATCTGCATGTCGAGATACCAGCTTTGAACTTTTGTCTTGCGGGCATCAATTGCCGCGACAGCACGATCACTGAACGTGACGGGGGCCAACCCCGGCGGACAGCTCAGACATTTCTGAGTCCCGCTGTAGACGCCGTCCAACTCCCACGCATCGACTTCGACCGGTTGTCCACCCAGCGAAGTCACACAATCGACGGCGATGAGCGTTCCGTTTTCATGGCAGATGCGCGCGATATCCTGCACCGGTTGCGAGGCTCCTGTTGAAGTCTCGGCATTCACAATCCCGAGCACTTTTGGACGATGTTGCTTCACTGCCGCTTCGATCTCATCGGATGAAAAGATCTCGCCGAAAGGCCGCTCCAATTTGATGACCTTCGCCCCAGAGCGTGCTGCCACATCGGCCATCCGCCCGCCGAAGACGCCGTTGACGCAGACGATCATCGTGTCGCCCGGCTCGATCAGATTACAGACAACCGCCTCCATTCCCGCGCTGCCAGTGCCGCTCACGGCCAGTGTCATTTTGTTCTGTGTTCGGAAGACGTGCCGCAGCATCGCCTGTGTCTCGTCCATGATCTTCAGGAAGTACGGATCGAGATGTCCGACCGTCGGCGCGGCCATCGCGAGCAACACGCGCGGGTGAATCACACTTGGCCCCGGTCCCATGAGAGTTCGCAGCGGCGGGGCAATTGGGCCGGGGATGTTCATCGTCATGATTGCAAGTTCTTTCAGCGCGGGCGGAGGAGGGCGGGCCGATGTTCCGAGTGACAACGGCTCAAGACTCAAGATGGCGTCGCAGCCGGACAGATTCAAGACCAGGATGCTGCCACCCAAATCGGCGGTCCTTGCCGCTGACTTCTCGCTACGACCGATCTTTCCGTTATGACCGAATCGGTCGATGGTCGATAAGAGGGCGGGGACTTCCGCGCTGTCGCACGGTACGCGTGCTACAGGCGAGTGTCTTCATTCAAACGGGGCTTTCAGAAACTCAGGGGGATGTGATGCGCAAAATTCGCTGGCAAAGCTGTTTGAAAAGCGCGGTCATTCCACTGTGTCTCGCGGCGGCGGTGGCCGAAGCCGCGGGGCCGTTTCCATTCACAGAAGAGTGGTATCGCCAACGATCCGACGATCCGGCGGGAACTCGCCAAATCGAGAAGGACGGAAAACTGTGGCCTCCGTATCCAAGACCGGTCGGTCGCAAGCAGACGTTCAAGCACGCCTACCATTCGGCTCACTACTGGCCGTACCCGTACAACATGGAAGACCGAGCCTACGTGGAAAATCTACTCGCACAGCAGACGGCCTCCGGTTGGGTCATGGCCACCACGCTGCACGACTATTACTTTCACGTTGAGACTCAGAAGCTGAATGAAGCAGGTCAGAACCAACTGATTTGGATCGCGGCGACGGCACCGCCTCAGTTCCGCACAGTCTATGTGGCCGAGGGAAATTCAATCGGAGCCACCCAGTTGCGCGTGGCTGAGGCCGAGCAGTACTTTCGAATGGCGGGCATCGCAAACGTGCCGCCGATTCTTACGCGGCGCGAGTTCTTCGTAGGACGCCCCGCGAGCGAAGTCGATCGTTTGAGAACGATGGAAATTGAGGCCATTCCGATACCGCGGCTGTTCTCAATTGGGGCGGGCACCGCATCGGGTGGTGGTACGTCGGGAGGCAGCAGCGTGGGCGGAAGTAGCAAAGGCACGAGTAAGTAAGGAACGTGTCGGCAATCACTTCCCGACATTTTTGGCGTGTTCGTCTAAACGGAAGTGCTCAGACGTGCGTCGTCAGGAACTTTGAAGTCGGTCTGCCTTGTTTGAATGGTGAAAGACACGATGAGCGGCCTGCCTTCTTCTTCGACGAGCGACAGTGGCATCACGATGCAGGATGACACCGGAACATCTACGCGCGGGTCCGCATCCCATTCGGTGCTCGCTCATGCGCCAGGAACTCCTCAGGTCTACGATCTGTATTCAGACTTGTTCTCCAGTCCTGCTCCGACGCCAGCGAGCGACAAGGTTCCGGTTGCTGCCAAAGATGCGACGGTTGCTGCGCCGTCGGCCGTGAAGGCGGTCGCCTCACCCGTCGCGCAATCCGCTCCGGCCACGGCTCCGCGCAGTCCGGCGACGCTCGCCGATACCGGCTTGCATCTCGCACAACTGAGCGACCTCGTTCTGAAGCAGATGTATTTGCAGGGGACGATTCAGGGGAGCGACATTTCACGATCGACCCGTCTCCCGTTCTCGATTGTGGACGAGGCGCTCCGTGCGTTGCGCGATCAGAAGTGTGTGGAAGTCGCATCGGGCGACATGGTGGGTCGCGTCTCCTATCGGTTTGCCCTGACCGATCTCGGTCGCGTTCGCGCTCGGGAAACGTTCGAAAACTGTCGCTATGTCGGCCCGGCTCCCGTGCCGATCGAACGGTACATCGAGCAATGTCGTCTGCAACCGGTCACGGGCACGCCCTGCAATCCGGCGGCACTCCGGTCGGCGTTCAAAGACTTCGTGATTCGCCCTTCGCTCCTCAGCGATCTCGGCCCGGCCGTCGTCAGCGGCAAGTCGATTTTCGTTTACGGTCCGCCCGGTAACGGTAAGACGCTGGTCGCCAAAGGACTCGGCCGTTTCCTGAATACGTTCGGGGGCGAGATCTATGTTCCGTACGCGATCCAGACCGAGAACAGCATCATTACGGTCTTCGATCCAGGGTTGCATCAGACGACGGACGACTCCGATCTCGCCCGGCGCGGCATGAGTGGAGCCTCCGGAGTATCCGAGCAATCGAGCTACGTTGTTCACGACGGTCCCATCGACATGCGGTGGCGACGCATCAAACGTCCGGTCGTCATCACGGGCGGTGAACTGACGCTCGAAATGCTCGAACTTCAATACAACTCGGTCGGGAACTTCTACACAGCCCCGCTCCACATCAAGGCCAATGGGGGCGTGTTCCTGATCGACGACTTCGGTCGCCAACTGGTCAGTCCCAAAGAGTTGCTCAACCGCTGGATCGTCCCGCTGGAAGAACGGGTCGATTACCTCAAACTGGTCACCGGTCGGAAATTCATGCTCCCTTTCGAGCAACTCATCATCTTCTCGACGAACCTCGATCCAAAGGAACTCGTCGATGATGCCTTCCTCCGACGCATTAAACACAAGATCAAGATCGAGGCTCCGACTCGTGAATTGTTCACCGTGATCTTTCAGTTGGTCTGCCGACAGCAAAAGCTGACCTTCGAGACATCGTTCGTGGATTACCTGTTCCGCGATCACTACGACCAGGGTCGCACGCCGCGTTCGAGTGATCCGCGCGATCTGCTGGAGATCGCCAACTCAATCTGCCTCTTCCATGAACAACCCTTCACCCTGACCGACGAACTGCTGGCCGAATGTGCCCGACGATTCTTTGGCCAGTTGTGATTGATCCCGACAAAATTCAATGCCAACGCAGCGATCCGGCTGCCCGTCTTCTTTGAAGGATCCGCCATGTTGCTGCTCTCACGAACTCGAGCTTGGATGCTGGCTGCGGTCTGTCTCACGACACTGGCTGCGGGATGCTCCACCGCTCAAAAGGTGGGAGGACTCGCGGGGATCCCCGCTCAAGCCAAAGCCCCGACGGGCGGTTCAACCACGCCCGGTTCGGCCGACTTCTCTTCGAGCGACAAGTTGAACAACCCGATCAAGATGCACCTCGCGTACGCGCTGTGGAACGAGCAAGACCACAACCTGCTTGAAGCACGGGGTGCCTATGACAAGGTGTTGGAGAAGAACCCAAAAAACATCGACGCCATGCTCGGACTGGCTCGGCTCGACATGCAGATCAACCGCACGGCCGATGCGGAGGCACGGTTGCTCAAGGCACAGAAGCTCGCCCCCAAGAACCCGCAGGTCGCGGCGGCACTCGGTGAGTACCACGCCTTGCGACAGGATTGGCCGCGCGCCGTCGAACAAATGCAGGCCGCGCGAACCTTGTCTCCTTACGACCCCACGTTTCCGTTTCAACTCGGCATCGTGCAAGCCAAGTCCGGCGACGTGACCGCCGCACTGGGAAGCTTCACCGAAGCGGTCGGTCCCGCTGAAGCACACTTCAACCTCGGAGTGATTCTGAACGAGCAAGGCAAAGCGTCGGATGCCGAGTACCACTTGCAACAGGCCCTCGCGAAGAAACCCGACCTGCCACAGGCTCAGAAACTGTTGGCCTCGTTGAAGCAGACGAGATCCGGACTCGCGGCGGCTTCCGCAGCAGGCAATGTGCAACAACGCCAGGACCGTGCGGTCCTCCCTGCCGGCTATCTCCAGCCTGTGATCCAACAACGCTGAGCAGAGACTCTTGGGCGTCAGCCCCTACCGCTTTTCGGAGCGGGGCGGCGTCAGCTCTTTTCGGAGCGACCAAGGGGGTGACGCTCAATGGCACTCACTTTGTCGCCTTTCGCTCCGCGAACCCCAAAGTGAGTGCCATTGGGCTGACTCCCCCTCGTTCCGCGCTGATCGAAGAACGGGCTGACGCCCAAGAG
>JAYVDI010000455.1:0-10469 GCA_043749505.1 Schlesneria sp.
GTCGAGTCTCCTCCGGAAGCGTTATCCACATACGAGGCCAGTTGCGTGACGGCGGCATCGGCGTCGCGTGCCGCCGTGTCTTGCAGCGACGTCTTCTGCTGAGCGGTCCGCCGAGCGGCTTGCGCGTCGTTGAGATCGTCGGCCTTGGCGGTGATCGTCGCGAGCGTGGGCGAGGGAGTCGCAAAGTTCGCGTTCCCCGTCATCGCCGTGACCACCTGCCGCAGGAATTGCACCTTCTGCGGAACCGGTAAATCGCGCAACGAGAGTTTTACTTTGGCCATGACGTGAGTCTCCTTTGGAAGTGAACTAGGAACGCAGATCAGCTTCAGATTTTCAGCCCGACCGGGCCGCGTGGCAGACGGGATTGAATCGCCACGCCGCAACACGCTATCTCGAATTGTGTTGCGCTGCAACTTCGCAGTTCCGCCGGGCCAGAGACCCGACTTGAATCGTCGGGGAACAGACTTGTCCCGCCGAGATTCCGACTCGAATCGTCACAATTCAAGTCCGTCGCGCCGAAGTTCAAGCCCGTTCCCTCGCGGTTCCAGCCCGTCCCCCGGCGATTCGAGGCCGAGTCGCGACAATTCCAGCCTGTGTGCCGACGATTCGAGTCAGTCGAGCCACAGTTCACGTCTGCTCGGCCGCAGTTCCTTCCCATGCGGAACGCAATCCAGTGAACAAAGCGCAGTCATGCCACTGCTTCGGAGTCTTCGGAGAAGCAGTGTTGCCGGTGAGCCAATCCGCAGAGGCACTGCTTCTCCGAAGACTCCGAAGCAGTGGCACATCCAGAGTTGTTCACGAGGTTGGTTGAGCCGGGCCACCCAGCCTGGGGTCGAGTCTTCGAGCCCCCAGCATTCGTGCCCTCAAACCGCTGGGGGTGGTCGAAGACGCCCGACCCCAGCCACCCCGCCGATGGAACAATGCAGAATCGGCTGCGCAAATCGTGTGCCGGTTTCCGGAGAAATCCTCACGCGATATGTGTAAACAACAGAGGCTTTGTGAAGGGCGTGAAAGAGTGCCTCCACTGGCAAAGCCCACGCCCTTCAAAGACTTAGAGCGTGCCACACTAATTCACGGCTCACATTGGTCGTGCCACCCCGTCGCCGAAGCGCTGACTCCAGCCACCCCACCGAAAATACATCTCTGACAATTCAACGGCGGATATCATTTGCGAAGTGGCTATCGAAGTCGAAGGATTCCAAATCAATGGTCGTTCCTACATAGAACCGTTGGTGGGGATTCACTGCATTGCCCATCTCAAGTGAGCATATTCTAAATGCCACCTTGCTCCGAAAGTCGTCGTAAGGACTGAGTGTCACAATCAACGGGGTTCCATTTCTCCGTTTCACGGCGATGTCCACTTGGCCCCGGAATGGATTTGTCTTGGTGCGAATTACTCCGTTCGTAGGCACATCAAGTACATATCCCGTTGAAGTTTGTTTGATCTCACTTGCGGCAGCATCTTCAATTACGACTATCCCTCCTTCAAAGTCGTTCGGAATAGTAATCACACAATGCTTTGTGGATTGACAGCCTATGCACGGCAGAAGCGAGAGCAAGACGAGAAAGGCTATTGATATTTGCATTGAACGCATTTTCCTCTCCTCAAAATCTGTCCAATTGGTCAGTCCAGTAGGTCAGGCTGTGCCTGACTCTTGGGACACGACTCTAACCCATGCAATAGAGTCAGGCACAGCCTGACCTATCGAAGAGTGCTTCACTTCAATAAACCATCGAGCCACTCGTAGGCGGCTTTGCGTTCGGATTCGGGGAAGTCGTGAGGGGCGTCGGGGGTGGCGAGCTTGAGGCGCGCGAAAGGCGGCTTGGCGTCGAGTGGCTCGAACAGGGAGTAGACTTCCTCGGCCTTCGCGAAGGCCTTGCGGACGCCGTTGATGTCGAAGTTGCTGTCGTGCAGCGGCGAGTTCGAGAAGAAGCTTCTTGGCGCGAGGGCGGCCACAATTTCGTAGAAGTCGAGCGACTTCGCTTGCCCCCGGTTTGTTGTTCAACTGCTGGCCAGTTTGATTCCGAGAACCTCAGCCAGTCGGTCGGCGGTTTCCAGAGGGATGTCCCGTTCGCCGGCGAGGAACTTCGACAGGGCCAGCGGTGACAGGTGGGCCTTCGCGGCGATCTCGGCCGCCGGTTGTGGGCTGTCTCGGATGGCCTTTCGCAGAGCTTCGCCGAGTGAATCAAAACGGGACGCGTGAGCCGTCGTCGCCGGAGGGAATCCGGCCTGCGCGGCACGACGCACTTCATGGAATCCGTTTCCGCGTGAGATATAACACCGTCAGCGATGCGACGATGGATTTGTGCGAAGTGAGGTGATTCTTGATCGGTGATTGTGTGGGACTCGAAATGAACGAATGGACTGTGGAGATCATTGCCAAGCGGGACCGGCTGCTGGAGATCGTGGCGGGGTACGGTCGTGTTGCGGTCGCGTTCTCGGCGGGTGTTGACAGTACGGTGGTCGCGATGGCCGCGCAGTTGGCGTGTGGCGAACAGGCTGTTGCCGTGACGGCGGTCAGTGCGAGTTTGGCGGTGGGAGAGCGTGAGCAGGCGGCCGAGTTGGCGGCGTTCATTGGCATCCGGCATCTGGTGATTGAGACGCGCGAGTTTGCCAACCCGAACTATCTCAAAAATCCCGTTAACCGCTGCTACTTTTGTAAGACCGAGCTGTACTCGCGGTTGGTGGAAGTCGCGCCGTCGCTGGGTGTGGATGTCTTGGCGAACGGCGCCAATCTCGACGATCGCGGCGACTACCGGCCGGGGCTGCAAGCCGCGCACGAGTTCCAAGTTCGTTCACCGTTGATTGAGGCGGACTGCACGAAGGCCGACGTGCGCGCGTTGGCTCGGTTGTGGAACCTCGCCGTGTGGGACAAGCCCGCCACGCCGTGTTTGTCGAGTCGGATCGCTTACGGCGTGGATGTGACCGTCGAGCGTGTCCGGCGCATCGATGAGGCCGAGCGATTCTTGAAACGGACGCTGAACATCGACGAACTGCGAGTCCGTTGTGAGGCGAACGATCTCGCGCGGATCGAGTTGCCGCCGGAAGCGATCTCCCGTGCGCTGGCCCCTGCCCTGCTCGACACCATCCGGGTGGAACTGCATCGCCTCGGCTTCCACTACGTCACACTCGACCTCGATGGCTTCCGCTCGGGGAGCATGAACGACGCGATCGTCGGCAGTGGCTTGAACGTCTTGCAGGACTGACCACACGGTCCTCAATTTGCCATCAGGTGTTCAGTAGCGTCGGGTCAATCTCCATTGCCCGTTCCTTCCACCAGGCGGTGCCGTGTTCGTAATTCCAATGACCAGCATCGCGGCACTTGGCCAGTGCTTCTGCCATTTCCTTCGGCGAACTGTAGCGCTGGTCCGTCTCTTTGGAGAGACAGCGGATCAGGACTTGTTCGAGATCTCTGGGAATGGCCTTGTTCCAGCGTGACGGTGGCGTGAGTGGATCACGAGCGTGCGCTTGCATCACGCGCCACGCCGACTTCCCTTCAAACGGTGGACGACCGGTGAGCAGGTAGTATCCGACGGCACCCAGCGAGTAGATGTCGGTTCGTCCATCGAGCTTCAATCCGGCGGCCTGTTCGGGCGACATGTACAGCGGTGAACCGGCAAACGGTGTCGTCGCATTGGGATCGTGGCGGCTCTTCACGTTGCCGTACTCGTTGCTTTGTACGACGAGTCCAAAGTCGAACAGCTTCGTCACGTCGAACACTCCGCCACGCTTGGCGGCGAAGATGTTCGCCGGTTTGAGATCGCGGTGAATCAGTCCGAGGTTGTGAGCTTCCTGCAATGCCCAGCAGGTCTGGCTGAGGAAGTGAATCGCTCGTGCAGGCGGCAACGCACCGTAGCGTTGAACCAGATCGAACAGGTTCAGCCCGCGCATATACTCCATCACGTAATAGAACGTGCCGTCGTCGGTGTGGCCGTAGTCAAAAATTTCGATCGTGTTCCAGTGAGACAACTGCGCGGTACTGCGGACTTCCCGCTCGAACCGCTTCAGTGCCGAAGGATCGCCGACCTGTTCCGGTTGAATGACCTTGATCGCGCACGGCCGCTTCAGCAGTTGATGCTCGCCAAGAAAAACTTGGCCCATTCCCCCCTGCCCCAGTTCCACCGTCAGCTTGTATTGACCGAGTTGCTTTTTGGCCTTGCGGACTTCGTGCCGCAAATTCGAGATCGCGTGAGTGCCATACGTTGCAATTCCTCCGGTGATGAGCAACGCCAGACCAATCTCAACACCACGCATCACGTCGATCGCTTCAGCCATCGTGGGCACCAGTACACGAACGATCAGCAGCGCCAGCGTGGGCGACAACACGGGCGGAACCATCATGAGGGCCGTACGTTTCCAACCATTGGGCATCAACATGCCATACGCCAGCATCAGCACTGCCAGCCCGAGCGTTCCCGAATAGACAACAGCCACCTGCTGCGGAGTGTCTCCCGCTTCAACGGCCTTCATCAGGAAGATGACTTGCAGCAGCACGACCAGCGCACAGAGCGGCCCGAACAGCAGCATCTCGATCCGTCGCAATTGACGGGGCGAAAGAACTTCGGGCGAGACCAGCATCCCCAAGCAACCGAGCGGGATGATCAAGCTGACGCTGCGCATTAACACAATCAGTGGCTCATCAACGCAGAGAGCACGCAGGAAGAATGTGAAGAGGCAAACCAAACAGACGATCGAGGCCGCCTGTAACCGAGACTGCAACAGCTCGCTCGCAGTGCCGGGGCAGATCACTTTGTGATGACCATTCGTCGCAACACCCGGCGTGTGCGTCGCCGCCAACGCATCGGGAAGCGAAGGCATGCTCTGCGAGACTCGGGAATGACCGACTCGCGAGTGGCCAACCATTGACTCCGAGGGCGTTCGTCCGGGTGGAGTACCACCGACATCGCCCTCACGCCCAATGAACGTGATGTCGATCGATTCCCACTCGTGCGGTGTCGCACTGGCGAGTGACATGACAACCCCTCTGTTCAGTTCCATCGAAGTCTCCCACCTCACGGCGGCGCTCTTGTTGTCGCTTCGTGCCGTCAGCCAGCACTTTTGCGATGAGGAAACTTTCGATCCGCGTTGGCCCCCACGGTCCACCTTCCGCCCCGCACCGTGTTTGATGCGAGCGTCCGGCAGTCCGTCTGTTGCGAACCTAGCATCGGTTGCAAAAGAACGCCGTGATTTCGTTACGACAATGCAACTGACCGGCGAACTCGCCCTCACAGACGCCGGGGCTGCCGCACCATCGATACAACCGGCATCGCCCACGCGATCAAGACGACGCGACCGTCCGCTACGCTCAAGCTCCGTCATTCAAAAAAAACGCCCCGACCGTGTGCCATCACGCAAGTCGGGGTGTTTGTCTTCGACGGACTGGCTAGAGCACATTTCAAAACTAGCCCAACGCGCAAGCGAGGGTTTCATCGGGATCGAATGTCCAGCCCGCGCTTGCGCGTCGGGCTAGTTTTTCAAAGCAAAAGATGTCTCGAATCAGCCAATGCCCGGCACGGGAAAAGCCGCACAGAACGACTGGATCTCGCCGCGAACTCGCTCGATGACGGCCGCGTCTTCCGGCGCTCGCAGGACCGACAGGATCCAGGCTCCGACCTTCTTCATCTCGTCCTGCTTCATGCCGCGCGTGGTGAGGGCGGCCGTGCCGATGCGGATGCCACTCGGGTCGAGGGCCTTACGCTGGTCGAACGGAATCATGTTCTTATTGACCGTGATCCCCGCGTGGTCGAGAGCCTTCTCGGCGACCTTGCCGGTCAGACCGATGGCCGTTACGTCGCAGAGCATCAGATGATTGTCGGTCCCACCGCTGGCGAGCTTGATTCCGCCGCTCATCAGAGTCTCGGCCAGAGTCTTCGCGTTGGCGACGATCTGTCGGGCGTAGTCTTGGAACGACGGCAGCACGGCCTCCGCGAAGCAGACCGCTTTCGCCGCGATGACGTGCATCAGCGGGCCACCCTGCATTCCGGGGAAGACCGACTTGTCGAGTTCTTTCGCGTACTCGGACTTACACAAAACGAAGCCTGATCGCGGGCCGCGCAATGTCTTGTGCGAGGTACTCGACACGAAGTCGGCGACCGGAACGGGGCTGTTGTGAACGCCACCGGCCACGAGTCCCGCGTAGTGAGCCATATCGACCCACAGCTTGGCTCCGACCTCTTGCGCGATCTCGGCGAACTTGGCGTGATCGATCTCGCGCGGATAGGCACTCGCCCCGGCGAGGATCATCTTCGGCTTGTGTTCTCGGGCCAGTCGGGCCACTTCGTCGAAGTCGATCCGGTGATCGGACTCGCGCACGCCGTAAGGGATCGGCGTGTAAAGCTGCCCCGAAAAATTGAGCTGATGCCCGTGTGTGAGGTGTCCGCCATGAGCCAGATTCATCGCGAGGTAGCTGTCCCCCGGCTTCATCAGCGTCAGATACACCGCCATGTTGGCCTGCGACCCCGCGTGCGGCTGGACGTTCACATGCTCGGCCCCGAACAACTTCTTCGCCCGCTCAATCGCCAAGGTTTCAATCGTGTCCACATGCTCACAGCCACCGTAGTACCGGCGACCGGGATAACCCTCGGCATACTTGTTGGTGAGGATCGTCCCCGCCGCCTCCAGCACGGCGGCCGACGTGTAATTCTCAGACGCAATCAATTCGAGGCCATCGTGCTGACGGACTCGCTCAGCCTGAAGGGCCTCCCACAACGCGGGATCATTCGTTTGCAGTGCGGACATGCGGGACTTCTTTCTTCTCTGGTTGTCTTGTCCTCTCGCCCCGGCTTTGCGGGGAGAGGGCTAGGGTGAGGGGGCTTCTGCTTCGTATTTGTTCTCTGGCACGCCCGCAGAATCTGAGCGAGGATGCCGTCAAGAATTCACGGTGCGGATTGAATTTTCGTCGTGCTAGGTCGCTCACGGCTGCGACGGGCGGGGTTTATACTCTGCCCGCCAAATCACCTGCCACTCAACACGCGAGATGTCATGACCGTACCGGCCGATTCTGATGCGAGCTTGCCCCCTGATGCGAAGCCGATCCAAAGTTCGCCCGTCTTGCAGGGCGAGCGGGTGGCGTTCACGGGGACGCTCGCGTCGATGACGCATCGGCAGGCGATGGACCTCGTCGAGCAGCACGGTGGTTCGGCGGGACAACACGTCAGCCATCAGACCACGTTGCTGGTCGTCGGTGAGGAAGGCTGGCCACTCGAAGCGGATGGCCGCGTCTCCGTGAAACTCGAACAGGCGCAGCAGCTTCACGACAAGGGCGAACCGCTCCGCATTCTGTCCGAATCGGAATGGCTCAACCTGCTGGGGGTCGAGCCGGGCGAGCGGAAGCAACAGCAGCTCTACACCCCCGCGATGCTCAGCCAGCTTCTCAACATCTCGGTCCAAGAAATTCGTCGTTGGGAGCGAGACGGACTGATCCGCGCGGTGAAGAAGGTTTTCCGGTTGCCCTACTTCGATTTCCAAGAGGTGACCGGCGCGAGACGCCTCAATGAACTCGCCCGATCCGGTGTGAGTCTCGTTGAACTCGCATTCGGTTTGGAGCGGCTACGAGCGATCCTGCCGAACGTCGATCGGCCGCTGGCCCAGTTGGAAGTGCTGTCGCGCGGGAAGCAGTTTCTCTATCGAGACGCCACGGGACTCGTCGAGCCTTCCAGCGGTCAGCGGGTTTTCGACTTTGAGCCTTCCCCGTGCTCTGCCGAGACTCACGAAGACGATTCGGACGAATATACAGCCACGATTCCGATGCGGCTCGATGTGAATATGACCTCACTCGTCGAGGCGATTCACCAGCAAGACCGCTCGGCCGACGAATGGTTTCGCGAAGGCTGCCGTCTGGCCGAAGAACACGAGATCGACGCGGCGATCGAAGCGTTCCGGTTGGCTCTCATCGACGAACCGCTCAACCCGCTCCATCACTTTCATCTCGCCGACGCCCTCTACCGCGAAGGCCGACCGGACGCCGCGATTGAACGCTATCACATGGCCGTCGAACTGGACCACGACTTCCTCGAAGCGTGGACTCAACTCGGCTGCCTGCTCGCCGAGACCGGCAAGACCGCTGCGGCTCAAGAAGCGTTTCGAGTCGCTCTCGACCTGCATCCCGATTACCCGGACGCCCACTTTCACCTAGCCGAGCTACTCGAACAGAGTGGCCGCCGTGACGAAGCGGCCACGCACTGGCGACGCTATCTCGACTTCGACCAACGCGGCCCGTGGGCCGACATCGCGCGGCAGCGGCTGAAGGCCGAGCAGCCCTCGTAGGGTGAGTGCCGTCTACGTTTAACCGCGTGGCAACGTCCCGCACGCCGATGGGCGAAACAGACTCGAACGTCGCTCAACGCGCGGGGCATTGCCCACGCGGTCAAACAATTGAGTCCGCCAAATAAGGACCGGCGCAGCAATCACTGTCGCAGTCGTGGCGGATGCTGCCAACATCCGAACCGACGCTGGCAGCGTCGGCCACGACAGTGATTGCTGCGCCCATCCTAAGAACCTGTCCAAGAATTACGCCGCCGTCTGTCGCCTTTCGCTCTGCGAAAGGGCGTTCTTCCGCGGAGCGAAAGACGAAATTGTTTTTGGACAGGTTCTAAGCCGATCGATCACGACTTGCTACAAGTGGACATCAGTGATGCCCGTCGTTCGCAACGGGGATGGCGTGGGGATCGTGGCCTTCGGACTGGTTGTACATCATCCAAGTGGTGACGCCGGAAAACAGGCCGAGCGAGATGAAGAAGATGACGGCCAGCATGATGCCGACGTGTTCACCGGCAGAACGATCCGCCGCGCTGAACTCGGTCAGTTCCGACTTCTCGAACCGCAGGCTGTCCAGCACGGCCGTTGGAGCAGCAGCATGATCGTGGGAAGTGGCATCGTGGACGGAATGAGTGGCATCGGCATGCGCGGTCATGGATCAAGGCTCTCTACTCGACCACTGCCATTTCACACGTTGTCACGTCGAAGTGGAGAGGCCATTCCAAACGAATCACCCCGCGACAGCCAGCCTGCCACGAGCGGGGCGCATTCTGATTGCGACCCCACTTTCTGTCGAGTCTGATCGACGAGATTGCCACCTCTGGGAATGATCTTTGATTTCTGGGCAGGCTTCGAGTTGGGCGACCGGCAAGACTTGATTTACCCAAAGTAGACTCCACGCGGTCATTACCCGCTAGGTAGCAGGCACATTCCATGTGCCGTCCGGAAACTGCGGGGAACGGCACATGGAATGTGCCTGCTACTTTAGAGATGTCAGACGAATCAGCCGGAACCTAAAGTCAGTACCATTAGGCTGCCGCCGCCCCGCTCGGAAATGTCTCACACTGGGCTGCGTGGGGTATCGCGTCACGCCGCATCACAACGCCCGGATGCGATGAGCGTCTCCAACTCATCGGCGATCTCGCCATTCAACGTCGCTTCCAATTCAATCAGGCAGTCGGCGACATACGATCCGTCCATCAAACGGTGATCGTACGAGAGCGTCACTCGGCAGCAGCTTGCTTCGTCGAGCGGTCCAAATGTGAGATTGCTGGTTAGGAAGGCGGGAGGATCTTGAATCTCGACCCCCTTCCCCGCCAACGTCGTGAGGAAGAACGTGCCGACTCGCTTGGCTCGCTTGCTTGCCGCGATGTTGAGCGTCCACCACCAAATGCACCGACGCAAAAACTTTGGCAGCCCGCTGAGTTGCCACTGAAACGGAAAGATCTTCTCGACCGGCTCGGTCTGGTACTTGTCCAAACTCAGTTGCAGTTCAATCAACGCGCGGGACTCCGGCCGCAAGAACCTCGACCAAAGCACCCACGGCTCACTCCGATGATCGCGATGCGTGGCCAGCATCCCCACGCTGTGGGGATGTTCGAGAACATGCGGCCACGGCCACGCGACATAAGCCTGACGCAGCACGTTCCGTTTCGCCGCCACAATCGCAAACGCCTTGATGAACAGCAACGACCACGACACGCGCACTGGCAACCGCGATCGCAACTCGGCGATGCGAGACAAATCGCATCGCCGGTCATGAGCACACGTCGGCACTTTCCGGTTGTAGTGCAGCACGTCAATCGTCAGCCGCCGACTACGCGACAACCTCAATCGACGAGTTCGTTCCAATTTCGACATCCGCGTCCCACCTTCACTTCCGCCGGACGAGTACCGTCCAACGGGGGCGTGCTTCTATCACGGAGCCTGTAATGCCGGAAGACCGTTGATTGACCATGACCAGGCATCAAACAAGCGACCCCACTGGGCTTGCCCCGGTGGCTCGCGGGTTTCTGCACTACTCGCTTTGCTGATTCGGGTGAACACAAAATTAGTGCAAAGCCCTAAATCCACCGGGACAAGCCCGGTGGGGTTCGCTTGTTTGTGGACTAGCAGCCCGTGGTGAAAGCCATTTTTCGCGAATTTGGTCGGCGGTCGCTGTGCAGCTCATGCCGGCAGCGCGATCGGCGAAATTCCGTCGGTTTTGCGAGGA
>JAYVDI010000456.1:0-21854 GCA_043749505.1 Schlesneria sp.
GGCTGACGCCGCCCCGCTCAGATGTGTCATCAATGAGAGCTTGGCGAACCACAGGCCGTCAGACTGCGGGTTCTCGTCACCGCCGGAAACCCGTGGCCTGACGGCACACGGCTCGCCCGAGACATCTCACTCATGGCCGCGTGAGGCTTATGGTCGCACCGGCTGAGTCCAAGCCTGTTCCGGTTCGCCGACAGTGGATGGGTTTGGGTGTTTGCGGGACGAGGTGATTCGGGCGCGGACGTAGAGTTCGTCGCCGGTGAAGTCGTACTGAGCCGTTGTTGCGGAGACGGTCTTCAGTACGGCTCCGATGGTGTCTGAATATTTTCTCGTGACGAGGAGCTGGTTGCCGGCTTTGTCTCGCACCGGTTCGCTCTTCGGATCGAAGTTTTTTCGCGTGCCGATGAAGTCGATGGTGTACGTGGCATCCGCGTCGGGACGGACGGTGATGGTGATGGACCTTGCGGTCGCTTCGATCTTCTCCAGCATGACGCCGGACGACGAGTAGAACCGGCCCGCTTCGAGGCTTTCGATCAGCGAGGCGGGTGATAACTCGGAGGCCAGCACCATTACCCAGCCGCGTCCCGGTTCGCTCGCGCGGGACGGGATCTTGTGGTAGCTGTGGCCATCGTCGGTGGCGAGGCCGTAGAGCAGCGGCAGGTCGAGTTCCGTCAGTCGCTTTGTATTGACGATGTCCCAGATCCGTTCACACGAGGCGTGCGTGTCGTCACCCCCGTTGTGGACCGTTGGGTGTCCGTTGTAGACCTCGAAGAAGTTCTCGCCACGCACCGGAGCGAGGTCTTCGGCGGTCACTCCAAAATTGAAGTTCGGATGGTTGAGGTGGACGAACATCGGTTGTTTGGTCCGCTCGCGCTGAGCGATCACCGCGTTAACATTATTCTGCATGACGGCTGTCACGCTGTCGCCACCGAGCGGTGGCAGGGCCTCACGCAGGTTGTGAGCGTTCATGTGGACCGGCAGCTTGCCGAACTTGTCGCTGATTTCCTCACCCTGAATCGGCAGAAATTTGTCCTTGATCGCCAGCTTTGCGAAGACTTCGTCGAACCGCTTCAACCGGACTTCCTGTATCGACTCCTTTGTTTTTTCATCAACCGTCATTCGCTCTTCGACCCAGCCTTCGGGGAACTTGGCCTTCAGTTTGTCGAACGCCTTGCGACCACCCTTGTTCTTCTCGACCTCAATCCAGCGATCCTTGTTCGCCAGCGTGTTGTGATCGGTGTAGACGAGGAAATCGTAGTCGTGTTCGCGATACCACAGCCCGATCATTTCGAGGTAGTCGTCGCCATCGCTCCACAGTGAGTGCGTGTGCATGTTGCCGCGATACCACTGGAGTGGCCCTGCCGCCTGAAGCGTCTCGGCCGCACTGGTTGCCGGTTCGACAGACCGCGACAGTCCGACCACCACCACAATCAGCGCTGTGACAACAATTCCCAAACCGAGCGAACGGAGACGAGTTTGCATGGAGAGTCCATTGAAAATGAGAAGCACGAATGTGCGAAGACGGGAAATCAACTCGATCCAACCACCACAGCCTATCCGGCCAGAGTGCCTTGGCTCCAGCGAAGGTGACAACTTTATGAAGCCGGTGATCTGGAAGGACCAAGATGCGGTCGTCAATTGGTCGTCTCCCCAACGTAATGCTGTGGGACACAGCGTTTCTGAGACAGGTAGCCCTGTCGCTCCGCGACAGGAGGCGCGATCCACCGAGGACATCAATCTGTCGAGTTCACTCGAATAAACCGCAACCGCAACTCGCACGCTCGCGCTCCCTGACGCGGAGCGACAGAGCTACCACCCAATGGCGACAGCACCGGAATGGCCATTCGCTGGTTGAGGCTCCTCGTCAACCCGTCCGAGCGTGCGTATAGTTCGTCCGCACTCGGGAACGGTCCCATACAGTCCTCGCACATAGGAACTCAGCCATGAGAAGCGGCAACCCGGCACTGAACGATTCCACTTTCAACTCATTCCGGGATGGCTCCTACGAGTCATCGAACGCGATGACGATCACGGGAGCAGCAACGAAGACGATGATTCTGCTCGGGCTGTGTTTTGGCGCGGCGTCGATGACGTGGGGGATGGTGGCTGGTCAGAACATGCAAAGTGCGATGCCCTGGATGATTGGCGGCGTGGTGGCCGGTCTGATCTTCGGTCTCGCCACCGGTTTCAAGCCAACTTGGGCACCCGTAACCGCGCCGCTGTACGCGATTGCCGAAGGATTGTTTCTCGGCGGGCTGTCGGCCATGTACGAGGCCCAGTTCCACGGAATCGTCTTCCAAGCGTTGCTGGCCACGTTCGGAACGACCTTCTCGCTGCTGATCGCGTACCAGTTTGGCATTATCAAAGCGACCGAGAACTTCAAGCTGGGGGTCTTCGCCGCGACGGGCGGCATTGCGCTGATGTACTTGGCGATGATGTTAATGAGCATGTTCGGCATGAACGTGTCGATCATGTCGATGGGCTGGCTGGGAATCGGAATCAGCGTCGTTGTTGTGATCGTGGCGGCACTGAACCTCGTGCTGGACTTCGACTACATCGAGCAGGCCGCGAAGAACGGCGCACCGAAATACTGCGAGTGGTACGCCGCCTACGGTCTGATGGTGACGCTCGTTTGGCTCTACGTTGAAATCCTGCGGTTGATCGCCATGCTGGCCGGGCGATCACAAAACGACTGATCGGTTCGGCAGCAGCAACCGGGTGAACAACATGTGACCCGAACGCCCATTGCGTCCGGGTCGCCTCGTTTCACTGCGTGGACAACACTTGGTTTCAGCACACGGATGCTCCAATTGGAGAGAGGCGGCGAATTGTGATCACGCGACGAACTGCCTCAGGTTGGCCGCAGCGACTGTGTGCCGGCGCTGTCATTGCTGCGACCCTGTTTGCCGCGCGAAGCCACTCGGACGAAACGCCTTCACCACTCAAGGCTGCAACCGAACAAGCCACCGCAGCGGACTCGCCCAAGGAACCGGCTCCCACCAGAAAGCTGTTCAAGGGGAAAGTGGTCAAGACGCACGACGCCCTCCAGCGGCGCGGGGTGAAAGCGTATCCCGAGGAACTTAAAAACCAAGTCGCGTTGGAGACGGCGGACGAACTGATCCCGATCCTCCCCGACTGGCGGGGCCGCGCGTTTTATCAGGACGAACGGTTGCGCAACCGCGATGTCGAACTGATCGGTTTCCGCCGCGCGGGCTTGCCGTACTTGAACGTCCTCGCGGTCTACACGTTCAACGACAAGGGTCGCCGCCACTACACCGACTACTGGTGCGACATCTGCTCGATCCCCATGTACGAGCTGAAACCGTGTGATTGTTGCCAGGAAGAGATTCGTCTACGCTCCGAGCCGCAAGAACTTCCCAAGGATATCGCCCCATTCGTCCCGTAGTCTGGACCCCTTGGTCCGGACAATTCCGCCTAGTGCCCTGTCACGGCTAAGAATTCGGGTTGAGCCCATCAGCCGCCGGGCGCTAGCCCACGGTTAGAACCGGACGCTAGCGCGTTCCGGCTGATTTGCTGAACCCCAAAATCAAGAAGTGACAAAGCACTAGAACGTATGCCAGCTCAAGTGGGCAACTCGTCCGGACCAGGGGGTCCGGACTACATTTGTGTGGTTCGGGACTGTCACCGTCCCGTCCCGAAGGACATCCCCCCGAAATGAATCTCGAACTGAATGCCATTGCCTCGGAATTGGTTGAGGATGTCGTCGGAGACGCCGAAGGTTTGCGGATCATCGAACACGATCAACCGGGCGACGGCACTTTGATTGATTTCGGTGTCGATGCCGAAGGCGGGCTTGAGGCGGGGTGTGCCCTCGCGTCGATCTGCATGTCCGGTCTAGCGGACATCACCGTCGAACCGGGGTTGCTCGACGACATCGGTTGGAACTACGTGCAGGTCGTGACCGACTCGCCCGTCGCCGCGTGTCTCTTCAGCCAGTACGCGGGCTGGCAAATCAATGTCGGCAAGTTCTTCGCGATGGGGTCCGGTCCGATGCGGGCGGTCTACGCGAAGGAGCAACTCTTCGACAAGCTCTGGTATCGCGAAGAGGCCGAGCAGGTCGTCGGCGTCCTCGAAACGCCCAAGCTTCCCGGCGAGGAGGTCTTCGAGTACATCGCCAAGCACACCAACGTCGAAGCTTCCGATGTTGTTCTCTGCGTCGCGCCGACATCCAGCATGGCGGGCAACCTGCAAGTTGTGGCGCGGTCCATCGAAACGGCACTGCACAAGCTGCACGAAGTTGGCTTCGACGTGAACCGCATCCGCAGCGCGACGGGCTCCGCCCCGTTGCCTCCCGTGGCGAAGAACGATCTCGAAGGGATCGGCCGCACCAACGACGCGATTCTCTACGGAGGCCGCGTCACGCTCTGGGTCAACGGCGACGACGAGTCGATCGCTGCCATCGCTCAGAAAGTGCCGTCCTGTTCCTCCGCGATGTACGGCCAACCGTTCCTCAGTGTCTTCGAGGCGGCCGGTCGAGATTTCTACAAGATCGACCCCCTGCTCTTCAGCCCCGCCGAAATCGTCTTCCAAAATATCGACACCGGCCGAGTCCACATCGCCGGTCGCGTGAACAACGAAGTATTGAGGCGGTCGTTTGGGATTGGTTGATGGCTTATCCACTCGGTCCCGGCTGCGGATGAGAGGGTGTGAGCGAGGGGAATTCTTCGAATGGCTGCTCAACTGTTGAGTCTGATTCAGTGAACATCGGCATCCTCGCCAGCGAAGGGAGCTGGTACTACCGCGATCTGGAACGAGCTGCCCTCGCACGGGGAGACGCTTGCGAGCGGTTGGACTTTGAGCGTCTCGTGGCCAGCGTCGGGAATCGTAGTGCGGACCCCCTGGTCCGCACGGCACCGCGATCGGACCAAGGGGTCCGTCCTACGGGGCATGACCTCCTCCTCGTCCGCACCATGCCCCCCGGTTCGCTCGAACAAGTCGTCTATCGCATGGACGTGCTGGGGCGACTTCAAGCGGCGGGGACGAAGGTCATCAACTCGCCCAAGTCGCTGGAGTGTGCTGTCGATAAGTACCTCACCACGGCGAAGCTGCATGAGGCCGGTCTGCCCGTCCCTGAGACCATCGTCTGCGAACACGAGGACGATGCGTTGGCGGCCTTTCATCAACTCGGCGGCGATGTTGTCGTGAAGCCGCTCTTCGGCGCGGAAGGCCGCGGCATCGTGCGCGTCAGCGATCCCGATCTTGCCCACCGGACGTTCCGCACACTGATGAGACTGAACGCGGTCCTCTACCTCCAACGCTTCATCGACCACGAAGGCTTCGACGTGCGAGTCCTCGTACTGGACGGACAGCCGCTTGGCGCGATCCGCCGTCGCTCCCCCAACGATTTCCGTACGAACGTCTCTCGCAACGCCATTGCCGAACCGCATGAAGCCACTTTGCGGGAGACCGATTTCGCCCTGCGAGCCGCTTCCGTGACCGGAGCCTTCATCGCCGGAATCGACCTCCTGTACGACCGCCAAGGCAACTGCTATGTCATCGAAGTCAACGCCGTCCCCGGCTGGCAGGCGTTTGCAAAAGTAACCGGCATTGATGTCGCAGAGAAGCTGCTCGCGGCGAGCGATCGGCAGTAGGGTGCGTGAAGTCTTCGGAGCGCACCGTTGTTTGGACCAAAACGGTGCGTTCCGAAGACTCCACGCACCCTACATGCTACCCACCCTCCACGACCCACCCTCAAATGCACGACTACCTCATCACCGCCCTATCCGTTCATTTGCCGAGTGTCCTCCGTTGGGCGGGCGGCATCGCGCGCGAGTTGCGTCACCACAACATCGCGGTCGCGGGGAAGAACAGCGGTTCGGCAACGACCGATGCGCTCACGTTGGCCGACCTCACGATCCAAGGATTGATCGTGGCCGCCCTGCGCGACTGCGACCCGATCTTCCGCTACTGCCGCATCGACGCCGAAGAGACCACCGGCGATCTTGCCCGGTTCCCGCACGAGGCCGATTATACGATCGGCATCGACCCGATCGACGGCACGAAAAAGTATCGGGATCACACCAGCAACGGTTACTCGGTGATGCTGCATCTGCGGTCGCGAACCGCCGTGCTGTACTCGCTCGTGTTCATTCCCGAGCAGGGAGAACACGGTTGGTGGATCGAGGCTTCCAACGAAACAATTCTCAGCGGCCCGGACGATCCGTCGCGCGCGGCCGGAGACGTACTCAGGTCTCTCACTCCGATCGACCTCGCCGCGCGAAACGACTCGCGCACGATCTACCTCATCGGCTTCCAACACCGCGACGCGGAAGCCGCGCGACAAGTGCAGAGCCTCGGCCTCAACACCGTCTCGCTGGACGAACTTCCCGGCTGCGCCTACGAACTCATCGCGCGCGGCGACCTCGACGGCTGCCTGATCCATTCGCCCAACGTCTACGACTTCCCTGTCACCTCGCACCTCTGTCGCATCCTCGGCGGAGACGCCGTTTGGACCCGCAACGGCGAGGCAATCAACTTTCGCGAGACGTGGCTCGATCCCAAGTCCAACATGATCCGCCTGTCCGGCATCGTCGCGTGCAGCACCCACAACGAGTCGCTCCAAAAGCTGGTCGGCCTCGCGAAAGACTGGCATCCTCTCCGCTATCATGATGGCGACACACTGTAATAGGCTGTGCGTTTTCGACTTCCCAGAATGGCATCGCCGTCGGATGCGTGGAGTCTTCGGAACGCACCGGCAGGAGAATCACTGTTCCCGCGAGGTTACGTTCCGAAGACTCCACACACCCTGCATGTGTCATCACCCCCCAAACTCTCTGACGTAATTAAATGCACAGCCCCAAGAACAACCGCATCAACACCAGCCAAATCGACCAGCATCCGCAACAGCTAGGATGGTTCAGGTCGCCGTTGACAGGCGCGTGCTGTAAGGCTGAATGACTCTTGAATTACGTCACGCGTCTCCACTCAATTTCAACTTGTACCGGTCACTTCAGCCATCAGAAAAAAACGAAATTGTTAGAGTTCAGTTCGCGTATGTCTGAACCATGGAGTAGAGTCTGGAATGAATCGGCGAGGTTTGTTTTACGATCTGCTCTCGCAGTTCAAACGCACAGCGAGCCATCGTCAACGGACATTCCGCCTGATGGAACTTTATTCATTGAGTCGATACCTGTCTTCGGAGTTGTCATCGGGGTCTTGTTGCCCCCATGTATTTTTTGCTGATTCCTTTTGGAGAGACGAGTCATGTCACGCTTAAGTCGCAGATTACGTGGATTTACCCTCATCGAACTGCTGGTGGTGATTGCGATCATCGCCGTATTGATCGCCCTCCTGTTGCCCGCCGTGCAACAAGCTCGCGAGGCCGCCCGACGGACGCAATGCAAGAATAACTTGAAGCAATTCGGGTTGGCCATGCACAACTACCACGACACGATGAACATCTTCCCGAACAGCATCAACCCCGGCAATTTTGGCAACCCCGTCGGTGTCGGAGCCTTGGTCCACCTGCTCCCCTACATCGACCAGGCACCGCTCTACGGCGCGATCTCGTTTGTCTCGGTCGTCAATTGGCAAACGCCAGTCACCGACTCGGCCCCCGCCGGTAAGCACTACTATGAAGTTCAGCCCCCTGGCTTCACTTGCCCCAGCGACACGTCTTCCAAGTATTACCCCGGTACGAACGGGATCGTTGGCAACTGGGCGACCGCCAACTACGGACTCTCAGGAGGAGCACAACGCGAGTCTGGCAACGGCTGCTCAACGTACCCAGGGAATACGTTTGGAACAGGTCCGGCCAATCACAGCGACAGCCGGGATGCCACTCAAATCTCCGGGATGTTCAGCCGCTACGGATTCTCCTGCCAGATCAAGGATGTGACGGATGGAACGTCGAACACCATTCTAATGGGCGAGGCCCGAGCTGCCTGTAGCGATCACCAGCGGCACGGTTGGGCCAACGTCAATTCCAACTGGCTCTTCACGACGGCCCCTATCAACTTTGAAACCTGCCTCGGTGGTGTTGGCTGCAATTCTCAAAGCAACTGGGCCACATCCCAAGGGTTCAAGTCGCAGCATGTCGGCGGAGTGCATGTCCTCCTCTGCGATGGCTCGGTGCGGTTTGTCAGCCAGAACATCGACTACGCCACGTACCAAGCGTTGGGAGATCGCCGCGACGGTAAGGTCGTTGGTGAATTCTAACCGTCTGTTGAGAAAGATGGGACGGACGCCTTCGTCCGTCCGAAACCAAGTTGAAATCACAGACGAGGGCGTCCGTGCTACGGGTTTTTCCACAGGCCGCTCACCCTCACGGTAGTCGCTGATCCCGTGTATACCTCACGCGGCCAGCAGTGACACTCATCCGAAGCGTAAGCGAGGAACGCCACACATCTCCTCGTTCACACTTCGGGTGAGTGTATCGCAGTGACAAATGTGTCACTGCGGGCCGCAAGCGGTATCACTCATGGAGAGCGACGCATCGCGTCGCTCTCCATCTTCGGACTGTCTCATTCTCGACGGCCGCGCAAGGCCCCTGAAGTCTCACGATCTGACAGTCATTAACATCCAGACCTCTGACAAATGACCAATCTCAGTTAGAGAAATTCGCGAGTGGCGGGAACTGTTCCCGCACTCCAACGGTGCCATGCTTCGTGGCGACTTTACAACCACGACCCTCTAACTCACGATTCCCCCCAACTAAGGAAAACCATTCATGCACCTCGTGAATCCTCGTCTCGGCGTCATCCTGTTCGCGTCGCTCGTTGCCATCGGTTGCGGAGGTGCCGCCTCCGATCGCGCGCAGTGTGCGGCCGTGTCGGGAACAGTGACCTACAAGGGACAGCTCGTGGAGGGAGCCACGGTTTCCTTCTGGACCCCGACGGCCTCCCGCGCCGCCACGGGGCAAACCGACGCGAAGGGGAGCTTTCGACTGACGACGTTTGCCGCCGATGACGGTGCGGTTTTGGGAACTCATGCCGTGACGGTCACGAAGGCCGCACCGGCTGCCGCGATGAACGCCTCCGACATGGCCACCGGGAAGGCGGATGCCACTCCCGTGAAGGATCCGCTGCCGGCCAAGTACGCGGATGCGAAAACGACCACGTTGAAATTCGAGGTCAAGAGCGGCAAAAACACCGCGCCGCTGGAACTCACCGACTGAGCCTATCCCAAAGGTGGTTGAGAGTGAGAGCTTGGCGAGCCGCATGCCTCAGGCTGCAGGTTTTGACCAAAGCCAGAGACCCCGTGGCCGGACGGCACACGGCTCGCCCAAGTACCTGTTCCAAACAATGTGTCTTTCGCTTCGCGAAAGACACATTAGGTGCCGCTTCACGCGGAGTTCGCCAGTCACGCCACGACAGTGTCGCCCCTTCTGGGCTGAGGGCGTTGTTGTCTGGCCTAACCCACGGCGTGAGCCGTGGGTTAGGCCCCAATGGCACTTACTTCAGAAGATAGTAGGCACATTCCATGTGCCGAGACCTGCATTTTGCGGACGGCACATGGAATGTGCCTGCTACTTGCAACCTAAAGTAAGTGCCATTGGGCTAGCGCCTGTCGCCCTCCGGGCGAGGGGAACAAGTCCCTTGAACCCATTCGCCCGATGAACCCGGATTGTGTTTCTGCACCTCAAAATGTCCGCACTTTTTGCTTCGGCAACGAAAAATCACAAAGCCGGGGTCGGGCGTTCAAAACAGCACCCTCATGGCCGTGGGAAGTGTGTATTCCTCATTCAGACAAGATTGTAGGTCTCCGGTGGCGAAGGATTTGGCAGACCGGGAAAAGACCCGCGCCTTGTTGAGTCTGCAAAACCTGTAGGGTGGGACCAGCGGCGCTTCGCCGCGTCGGCCCACCATGAATGAGCGACGTATCCAGATGGTGGGCCGGCGCTCGAACTGAGCTGGTCCCACCCTACGTTGAAAGACATAAGGAACGCGGTCGCAATCGCTTCCCGAAGTGGAGCAGGCTGATCGGGAAGGTAGTTCGCGTTGCTTGAATCACGGAATCCCTGCAAGATGGTGCCGGGTGGCGAGAGCAAGCGGAGACGCGAATCATGTTGAGCATCGGCCAGATTCGGACTCGGGATTGTCGAGGGTGGACTCGGCGGGAACTGTTGCGTGCGGGAATGTTGTCGGCAGTGGGAGTGAGTCTGGCGGATCTGTTGCGGTGCGAAGCGGCGGAGCCGGTGGTCCGGTCGCGAGAGACGCCGCAACAATCGGTTGGGCTTGAGACGGCGACCACGACGAAGGCTCCCGCGAAGTCGGTGATCTTGTTGTGGCTGTGGGGTGGGCCGAGTCATCTCGATTCGTTCGACACGAAGCCTCACGCGCCGGTGCAATATCGGGGGCCGTACAGTCCGATCGCGAGCAGCGTGCCGGGGTTGGATGTCTGTGAACTGCTGCCGCAACTCGCGCGGCGGGCGGATCGGTATTCGATCATTCGGTCGTTGCGAGGAACCTCGAACGATCATGGCATTGCCGGAACGATTGGCCTGACGGGAGACATCGCCGGAGCCGCCAGTCTGAGTGGGCAAGTGTCACCGGGGGCATTGAAGCCGACTCATGGATCGGTCGTCTCCAAGATTCTGGGCTTCTCACCCACGATGCCGCGATTCCTGACACTGGGTGGGCATCTGCATCAGGGAAAGCGGGCCATCAAGGGTGAGGAGGGAGCGGGACTCGGCGCGATGCACGATCCGTTTCGACTCGACTACGACCCCGAACGAGGTATTCAGGTTCCGCATCTGCAACTGCTCGATGGTCTGTCTCCGAGTGGCATCGACTCGCGCGAGCGGCTGCTCGGTGCCGTCGATCGACTGGCGCGGCGAGTCGATCAGTCGGCGGACATCGTGCGACTCGACCAGTACTACCAGCAGGCTTTTTCGTTACTGACGAAGGCTGGCGGGCGCGAGGTCTTCGATGTGCAGCGCGAGCCTGAGGCCGTTCGTCGTCGTTATGGAAAGTTTCGTTTCGGGCAGTGCTGTCTGCTCGCGCGGCGGTTGGTCGAATCGGGTGCCCGGTTCGTGCAGGTCAACTGGAGTTCGCACGTCGAGCCGGTGGAAGACGGTGGCGACGGCGGTTGGGACATGCACGACCGCCACTTCCAGCAGTATCAAGACCGCCACGCCTGGATGCTCGACCAGGCCGCGTCCGCGTTGTTGGACGATCTCGCCGAGCGAGGCCGGTTGGATGACACGGTTGTCGTCGCGGTGGGTGAGTTCGGTCGAACCCCGAAGATCAACAACAAGTCGGGCCGTGATCACTGGGAACACTGCTACTCGGGCCTCGTCGCGGGAGGGGGCTTGCGGGCGGGCCAAGTGATCGGAGCCAGCGACCGCCTGGGCGAACATCCCATCACACGCGCCTTCACCTCCGCCGACTTGTTCGCCACCGTACTCGGACAAATGGGGATCACGACGACGACGCTCACCACCAACGGACTGCTGCCTCAAGGCTCCGTGATTGAGGAGTTGGTGTGATGAGGTTCCCAATTGTGTGCGGAGTTTTTCCGACGACCCGGCCTGATCCTGTTGTCGCCCCGCGCGCATCTTGGCTGGCGATTTTCGAGCGTCAGCTCATTCCGATGAATTTCAGCGCGGAGTGGTATAAGCCCCCTGGTCCTTCGGAGTCAGCCTGTTCGCCCGCGAAACGAAGAGCCAGGGGGCTCACGCCACCCCGCTCCGAAAGCGAGAAGAAGGCTGACGCCCAAGAGTCACGCTTGAGTTGCGGCCACTGGCTGCTCAGCATCGTCATCGCCTTGAGGCTTGGTTGCAGCTCATTTTGCTCCAACTCATTCGCGGCCGAGCCGGACGTGATCCGGCTCACAAACGACGGGCACTTGAAGCAGCGGCCCTGCTGGTCTCCCGACGGGCAGCAGGTGGTCTTCGCGCGGCACCGAGGAGACTCGATCTTTTTGTTTCTGCACGACGTGAAGTCGAGGAAAGAGGAACGACTGACATCGCAAAACTTTCCCGAGTATGACGCGGTCTTTTCGCCGGATGGCAAAGAATTGCTGTTGTCGTTCGACAAGCTCTCGCCGAACCAAGGGGACATTGAAGTCCATCGACTCACGCTGGCTGACCGCATGCTCGTTCCATTGGCGACGACGCAGAAAGCTCTCTCGCATGAAGAGTCTCCGTGCTGGTCGTCCGATGGCAAGCGGTTCGCATTCACCTCGACACGACACGGCAATCAGGAGCTGTATGTCGCGGACATCAAGGGGGGCGAGTGGCTGCGGCTCTCAGAGGATCCCGCCATCGACGCTCACCCCGCCTGGTCGCCCGATGGCAGAACGATCGCGTTCTCCACGAGTCGTTGGGGCGATCTGGAAATCGCACTCATCGAACCAGACGGCTCGAACCTGAGACGGCTGACGGAAAGCCGAGGCCTCGACGACTATCCGGCTTGGTCCCCGGATGGCCGTCACATCGCGTTCACCTCGAACCGCGATGGCAACTTGGAAATCTATGTGCAGCCACTCGATGGACCAGCACAGAACGTGACTCGCGACCCATCAATCGACAACTTCCCGGCGTGGACTCCGGATGGGCGCATCGGCTTTGTTTCCAATCGCGACGACGGCTTCGATCTGTATTTGATCGAGTGGCGTGCGAGTGACTCGAAGTGAGTGCCATTGGGCTAACGCCGCCCCGCTTAGAAATGTCTCACACTGTGCCTCGCTAGGTATAAACAGGACGGGCACGCCCTAATTCGCACTAGGCTTTGTCGGAAAACTATCAGCCGCTGGGCGCTAGCCCAAGGTTTCCAGCAAAAACCCGACGCTAGCGCGTTCCGGCTGATAGTTTTCCGACAAAGCCTAGCACCGCATAATACATTGATTGGCCCGGTGCCGCCGCTCATTCTAGGGACACACTCTCGGACCCAGCACGGGTTCCTATCGCCTGCCAAATGCGTCCGTCAATATTTTCGGAAATAAATCGACCACTACCATCCATCAACATCAGGTTTACACCCCCGACGTGGCTGCTGCTAGGAGGAAATCCAGCATACAGATTCGAATCTCCATTGGCACAGGCACGATGATTCGGCGGATAAAGATGGTTGTATTCCGCATGTCCAAGCCCCCAAGAGTACCAACTAGCACCACGGAAGGGGTTGTTGATTGGTGCCACCTGAGCGTCCAGACTCAGGCACGCCAGCTTCAGACTCTCAATCTGCGCCGGATCCGACGTGAAAGGAAGTAAATTGAAAATCAACCTGCGAGGCTCGGATCGACTCACTTGTAACGAACCGCTTACGTTTACAACACCGGGCCCTTGCAGAAACTCACTGAGCATAGCCGTCTGCGATAGCCCATCGGTCGTATCTCTCAATTGCGAGTTCCCTCCCTCCCCCACGCCAAATGGTCCGTCCTGCCGAGGCGCACAAGTTCCAGTATTGAATCCGAAATTCGTACCGATGCCGCGAACATCACTGGAGCACTCCAAGCACTTCGGCTTTGACTTGATTAATTGATTGTAGAAGGCGATCCGGTCTGAAAAGTCTTCCTCTTTAACGGGGATGTCCAGATAAGGCATGATGGCAACGAACGCAGTCTGTCCCTCAAGGCTGGAGGTGGACGGCAAAGATGCCCAGTTGGACTCGTAGGCGTGAACGGCCAATCCAATCTGGCGCTGATGCGATAGACACTGGATGCGTAAGGCGGCATGACGAGCACTCTGAATTGCAGGCAGGATCAGTGCCATGATCATCCCAGTGACCGCCATGGCGACTAGCAATTCTACGAGAGTCAGCCCATTGCGTTCCCACGATCTCTGACGACTGGCAATCTCCGACTGCCTCGTACAATTTCCAGTCCACACAACGCAGCCAGTATTGAGCACTGCCAACTCCATTCTCGCCGATCCGTTACGAACGACCGCTATGTGACAAAAAACCGGAGGCTACCTTTTAGACAGCCTCCAGCTGACGAACGCATCGTTCACACTCTTACAATCATCAACACGGGAATGTTCACACTAACTACCGAGTAAGTTGACCCATATTGAATTGATACTAAGGCGTCGCCGTCGGTGTGGCACCCGTGACTACCGTTTTTGAATCTCCCCCGAGATAGGCACCAGAGTATTGTGCTTTTATTTCGCCTTTACCTGTGAATGTGGTATTGGGAATCCAATCCGCTTCAAACTCATCGGGCCATTTCTGAATGGTTCCTCGTTTGATAATCGCTCCTGCGCCGCCTGATCCTCCGAGATTGTTTCCGTACTTTAACGAAGATTCGTAAGGTAGAGTGACTTGACTGTTGGGATCATCCGCGCTGAGGCCAACCTCGTATTCAATGACGCTCTTCACTTTCCAACGAGGTGGACCATACGGCATCGTTTTTTGATAGACCGACATGGTCACTGTTACTTTAACCGGCGTAATTTCCGCTTCGGCAGCGGAAGCAGAAATCAAGAGGTACGCAAAGGCGAGAACGAGGATTGAACGAACGTTCATGGTGAACTTTTTTTAATTGTCTTGCAGAGGAATGATATAAGTTAGTACAGAACTGCCGGAAGAACTGAAATGAGATTGCTATTACGAATCTCAATTCGCTCCTTTCCGCCAAGGTCACGGTACATGCGGACAACGGTGTCCGCAGACAACTTGGGTGACTCCTTGGGGAATTCTTGGAATCGAGAGTCGGCTCGATGCCAAAAATATAGATTCTCGCAACTCGTCCGCTCGGCTGAGGTCAACTCTTTCAGTGTGAACTCGTGTTTTCGTAGGCGCTTTGCTGCCAAGCGGAGCTGTCTTGCGGCGAGGTGTGCTTCGATGTACACGCGTGCTGCACCAGAACCTCCATCTTGCTTCATAAAGGTCAGTGGAGGTTTTTCGCTACGAGCTTCAAAATAGGAATAGTAAGTGTCCAAAGGGTCATCCGGGAACGTGACGGGCCCAATCGGCACTTGCACGGACTTGCCATCCGCCATAGCCCGCTGTGCGGAATCGTTTTGATGTTCTGGAGTAGCATATGCAGAAGCAGGTTTACGACTACCCCCCTCCCCTTGAGTCGAATCAAATCGTGACTCGCCAAGATTAGCATTCGACCGCGAGTACCACATGCTCACACCAACCAGAACGGTAGCGACCATTGCAATTGCGATAACAGTCTTTCTCTGGGCTTGATAGAACATAGCACGCCTCTCAAGAATACAACTATTCAACTGGCAGGTCTTTATTCCGACGTAGGCTAGCAGAGATAAGGTGGCGGACGCGCCAGACTTATAGAATCTACGTACCAATATTCGATCAATGTCGAGCGCAGCTCAAGCTGAAAAGCGAGCGACCTGACAACGCCATACGTTATGCAAGCTTGGAGCGGAGCGCTGCGAGCGGACATCGGCGGTCTCGAAAAGTGAGTGAGACGGGTGCCTGACGAGATGGGGCGAGACAATACATACGGCTATTCAAAAATGCAAACACAGTTTTGCAACGTTTATGAAAATGTTTTCGTATACGAATCAAGCCGCAACAAGTCGTCTGTAAAGTACCTCGTTTGCCGCTGAATTCCGCGTGACGCGACTTTTACCCCAAGATTGAGCCTGACCTCCCGTAGGGTGGTGTAGCTGGAGTCCGCGCTTCGCGGCCCCCAGCGAAGGTGAGTTCACAACAGGAGTGGGCAACGTGGGATGGACGCCCCGTCCGTCCGAGTTTGTCCATCAGAGCCGGACGGACGGGGCGTCCATCCTACGGTTCTACAACAGGCGGCTCATTTTCGTCGCCGCAAAGAATGAAACAACCCGACTGCCGTGAGGCAGCCGGGCTGTTGTTGTTTGATGAGCGAGGCTCATGCTGTCGGAGGATGTCAGCTCACACGACCTTGGTCAGCCCCGGTACGGCGATCGGGTAGACCCCGTTGGCATCGGGCAGGACCGGGGGATCGGCATCGAACGAGAAGACTTTGGGCATCAGGCTGATGTTCGAGTTCAGTGCGGCATCCCACGTCACTTCTTTGCCGCCGTAAGTGGCCATGCGACCGAGGATGGCGGTCAACGTGCTGTGTGCTCCGTTGTCGGCTTCGTTGTAGTCGAGGCCACCACGAATCGCCGCCGCCAAGTCATCGTGTTCGACTTGGTACGGGTCTTTGCTGCCACCCTTGAAGTGGAATGCCTCACCGCCGATGGGCATGACGTGGCCGGCCGGATTCGAGGTTCCCTTGGAGCCGTGAACGAACTCACTGACACTGCTCCAGCAGTTGGGCTGATGACGACATTGGCTGTACATGCGACTGCCGTCCTTGTACTCGTACTCGACGTAGTGATGGTCGAAGATTTCTCCGTACTTCTTGTCGATGCGCACCTGACGACCACCCATACCGTTGGCTTTGACGGGGGTTTCACCTTTGACCCAGTTACCGATGTCGAGGTTGTGGATGTGCTGCTCGCAGATGTGATCGCCGCAGAGCCAGTTGTAGTAGTACCAGTTGCGTAGTTGGTACTCCATTTCGCTCTTGGCATTGGCCCGCGTGAGTCGTGGATCCCACACACCGCCGCCGTTCCAGTAGACACGCATCGCGATGATGTCGCCGATCGCGCCGTCCTTGATGCGTTGGAGCGCTTCGAGGTACGGAGCCTGATGGTGGCGTTGGAGACCGACGCCGACCTTCAGCTTCTTCTCTTTGGCGATCTTGTTCGCTTCGAGAACCTGTCGGACACCGGGAGCATCCACGGCGACGGGCTTCTCCATGAAGATGTTCTTGCCGGCCTTCACGGCGTACTCGAAGTGAATCGGGCGGAAGCCGGGTGGGGTCGCGAGGATGACCAAGTCCACGCCGCTGTCGATCACCTTTTGATAGGCGTCGAAACCGGTGAAGATCTTCTCGGGGACGACCTGCACACGGTCCCCCTTCTCTCCGAGGCCACCCTTGATCGAACGAATGCCGTTCTCGGCACTGTCCTTGAAGGCGTCGCCGACGGCGACCAGCTTGACGTTGCCGTTGGTCGAGAGGGCTTGCGTGGCAGCCCCCGTACCACGACCACCGACGCCGACGAGGCCAACCTTGATCGTGTCATCTCCGCCCGCGAAGGCCGAGTTGTAGAGACTGAATTGGCCAAAGGCCGTGGCACTGACTGCGGCGATCGTCGAGGTCTTGAGGAACTCGCGACGACTGGCGTTTGAGGCGGAGTTGAGATTCGAGGCTTGGTCCATGGCGGATGCTCCTAGGGTTGAGGGACGGACAGTTGAGATGACGGGCAGTAGACGGCAACAATAGTGAGAAGAGAAGACCCCTCACCCTAGCCCTCTCCCCGCAAGGCCGGGGCGAGGGGACAAGGCAGACACGGCTTTCAACAAAGTCAATCTTCGATCGTGATCCGTTCCTTGGCGTCGGTGGGCAGGACGGCATCGAGGTGCATGTTCTTGCGTTCTTCGGCGGTCGGGACACGGAATGGGCGGATGATGCGGAAGCCGACGAACAGCGCGTCAGTCATGTACCACGCACTCTTCGGCAGGTTCGGGTCTTGCTCTTTCCAAGCCGCTTCGGAGGCGAGACGAGCCGCGCTGCGCAGCTTCTCAGGAGTAAAGTTCCATGCGCCGCCGCGCGCCGTGCGCGGGTACTCGACATCGCCGATGTTCAGCGGGAAGACGGCCGATTTGTCGGCGGGGAACTTGGCGTAGAACTCGAGATCGAACTTGTCCTGAACCCACTCGGCCGCATTGCCATGCATGTCGTACAAGCCCCACGGATTCGGCTTCTTCTTACCGATCGGCTTGTACTTGCCGTCCGAGTTGGCCTCGTGCCAAGCGTAGTCATCCAACTGGGCGGGATCGTCACCGAAGTGATAGGCCGTGGTCGTCCCCGCGCGGCAGGCGTATTCCCATTCCGCTTCGGTTGGCAGGCGATAGTAGTGGCCGGTCTTCGCACTGAGCCATTGGCAGTACATCTTGGCCGCGTGTTGAGTCATACAAATGGCTGGCTGACGCTCGTCCTTGCCCATGCCGAACGACATGTCGGTGTAGGGATTCGTGGGCTTCGTGATCGCATCGGCAGCCTTCTCCAAATCCAGAGTCGCCGCCTTCTTGTAATTCCGCAGACTGCGTTCGAGCCGCAGGGACCACAACTCGAACTCGTCCCACGTCACTTCGTACTTGCCCATCCAGAACGGTTCGACTTGGACCCTATGCTGCGGCCCTTCCCCTTCGCCACGATTGGCTTCCTTGGCGGAACTGCCCATGACGAACTCACCACCGGGGATCGGAACCATTTCGTAAGAGACATCCGTGTTGCGAATGTCCTGTTTGTACGGCTTCATCTCGGCGGGAGTCTTCGCGGCGGTCGTGTCGGCGGCAGGCGCATCGGCCGCGAAGCTCGATGCCGTGCTGGTAATCGTGCAGAGGCCGGCGGCGAACGCCAATCCTTGGACGACGCGAAGGGAAACTCGTAGGCTCGATGTCGTGAACGGGGTCATGCGGGAACTCGATGCGGGGGCGAACATCATCATGAAGAGACACTGGACCAAGGCTTTGATCGTCGTGTGGCTGCTGGCGGGACTGCTGCCGGTCACGGGGACTGACGGTTCGGCGGCGATGGCTCAAGCTCTGGAACGCTTTGAATTCTCGGAACCGCACTTGGGAACCCTCGTCGCGGTGACACTCTACGCGCCGACTGAGACCGTCGCAACCGAGGCTGCTACGGCCGCGTATGCTCGGATTAAGGTGCTCAATCGCATTCTCAGCGACTATCAGGACGAGAGCGAAGTCGCGCGGCTCTGTCGCACGGCGGGGAGCGGCATGGCGGTGGAAGTGAGTCCCGAATTGTTCGAGGTGCTGTCGCGATCACTCTCGCTGTCCGAGGCCACCGAGGGGGCGTTCGATCCGACCATCAGCCCGGTCATCAAGTTGTGGCGCACCGCGCGGAAGCAACGCCAGCTCCCCGATCCTCAGCAACTGGCCACCGCTCGAGGGCTGGTCGGTTGGAAGAACGTGAAGCTCGACGCCAAACGCCGCATGGTCGAGTTGCTCAAGCCGGGAATGCAGCTCGATTTTGGAGGCATTGCCAAAGGCTACATCGCTCAACAAGTGAGCGATCTCCTGACGCAGCGCGGTCTGAAACGCTGCCTGATCGCGGTGGCGGGTGACATCGTCGCCGGTGATCCGCCGCTGAATGCCGACGGCAAGGAGGCTGAAGGTTGGAAGATCGGTGTCGCCCCACTCGACAAACCCGATGGCACGCCGAGCCGCTTATTGAGACTCAAAAACTGCGCGGTCTCCACATCGGGCGATGCCTTTCAATTCGTGGAGATTGGTGGTGTCCGTTACTCGCACATCGTCGATCCCAAAACGGGACTCGGTCTGACGCAACGGAGCAGCGTAACGATCATCGCGCCCGACGGAGCGGACGCTGACGGGCTGGCTACGGCCGTCACGATTCTCGGCGTGGAACGAGGTCTGAAACTGATTGAGTTGTCAGTGCGAACGACAGCATCACACAAGACCGCCGCGTTGATTGTGTTCGCGCAGAAAGACGGCCTGACGGTGAGTGAGTCACCTCACTTCAAGGCGTTCGTGATCGACAATTGAGTGCCGCTTAGTGCGTCGTCAAACTAAGATTTTGGGGCTGACAACGCACTAGCCGCACCAAGTCACAATCTGTGGAGCCGCCTCGCGCAGGTTGCACCAACTGACGCGCGGCACACCCGGCGCGACGAGTGGAAAGTGCGGATCGACCAGGCCGCGACCAGCCACTACGCCGAGAGAAGGCTCGTCGGGGAGACCGGTCGATTTCAGCAACACGAGTTCCTCAGCGGCCCAGTCTTGAGCAACCCGCGCGGCGATCGAATCACTCGTCACGCCCCAGCACTTCGGCAGCGGACAGAGTTGCCCACGCTCGGCCGCGAGCAAACAGGCCTCCACATCGAGCAACAGCGGCGTGCGGGAGTCAAGTTCTCGCAAAGCGTCCTCACGCGATGAGACCTCGCGCGATTCAGGCAGGAGTCGGTGAACCAGCGCCCGGTTGAGCGACAGCGATCTCACCGCGAGCCAGTGCGCTTCGACTTCGTTCAGCGAGTGAACAACACTCCACTCACGCACCACGTCTGCCGCTGAACCACCGCCGACGACGATCAAAAGTTGGTCATCAGGCCGCTGGTTCAGAACGGCTCTTAACCGCGCAGCAAGATCGTCGAGCAACAGCAAACTGCCACCGAGCTTGTAGACGACCAAAGCCATGTCTGGCGGCCTCCGACAGGAGTCGAAGCCGTAGTCCGAACCCTTTGGTCCGGACGAGACCTCGCGAATGAGAGCAACTCCAGCAGCTTGAGCGAGCGGCTTCGTCCGGACCAAGGGGTCCGGACGACGGCCCCAGTTCCTCGGATTTCGACTGGTCTCGGTAACGTCATGTCTGGCGTCCTCCGTGGTCAGTCCGCTGATTCTCAGGCTGGCACCCGCAGGCCCTCACAAAACGAAAAAAGCTCCGCACTTTGCGGAGCTCGGTGAGCGTGATTGAAGTGGCCAGGGCCGGGATCGAACCGGCGACACCAGGATTTTCAGTCCTGTGCTCTACCAACTGAGCTACCTGGCCAGCTTGTGACTCGTCATTAGACGGGCCACCAGCGGGGCGGGAGAATGACGGATGATTCGAGACCTGTCAAGGTTCGCGTTGGCGTTGTCGCGAGCCTGTTTCATACCTCACACAGTCTTCAAAGAGACGTTTCTCAAATGGAGTCTTGGTGAGCCGAGCGGCGTCAGCCCTCGGACTTTTCAATAACAAGAGTCCGGGGGCTGGCGACATCGCCGGGAGGTTGAGACACTGCCGCGCGACTCCGTGACTGGCCTGGTTCACCGAACCGACTCAAGCTTGCTGGTGCCCCCCTCTTATGACCGACCCCGATCCTGCCGCCCTGCAACGCGCCGTCATCCAGCACTTGGAAGGATTTCAACGCGCGGGGCTGACGCACTGGAAACGGATCGCGCCATTGGTCGTTGAGGCACCGCAGCCCGTCGCACCGAGTATTTCGGCCGTGGCGCGGCCTCATCACGTCGATGCCAGCCCGTCTCCATCGTCGCACAGTCAATCCTCCCAATCACCGCCCTCAAGAGCCGAAGTCATGCCCGCTACGCGTCCCAACAAATCTTCCACGGCATCCGCTGGCGCGGTTACTTCTCCGGCAGGTGCCTCCGCGTGTGCGGCGTTTCAACCACTGAACCTGCCGCGTGGTGAGCGAGTCGCACAGCTCGCCGCACTGTCCGAACGAGTGGCCGCGTGCGTGAAGTGCCAGGAATTGGCGAGCACTCGCAAACAGACCGTGTTCGGCGTGGGGAACCCCGAAGCCAAGATCCTGTTCATCGGCGAAGCTCCCGGCGCGGATGAGGACGCCCAAGGTGAGCCGTTCGTCGGTCGAGCCGGTCAGCTACTGAACGACATCATCACGGCTTGCCGCTTGAAGCGTGAGGACATCTACATCTGCAACGTCCTTCGCTGCCGACCGCCGGGAAATCGGCTACCGTCCCCCGAGGAAGCAGGCAACTGCCGCGAGTATCTCGACGGTCAGATCGCCCTCGTCAATCCCGAGTACATCGTCTGCTGGGGCACGACGGCCGCGAAGAATTTGCTGGCATCCGAAGAGACGATCGGCAAGCTGCGTCGCAAGTTTTTTACCTATGGCCGCGCGAAAGTCCTCTGCACATATCATCCGTCGTACTTGCTGCGAAACCCGGCCGCAAAGAAGGACGTGTGGGAGGACATGAAGCTCCTCTTCAAGGACATGGGCGTGGATTTGTCCGCGAAGACGTGAACGCTGCCACACCAGCCCGCAGCGTGAGCAAGGATGTCGGGTGCAGTCGCTAAAAGGTAGCCCTGTCGCTTCGCGACAGGAGGCGCGATGAACCAAGAGCGTCAATCCGTCGAATCATCTCAAACCAACGCAATACGCCTGCCTGCGATCT
>JAYVDI010000457.1:0-19233 GCA_043749505.1 Schlesneria sp.
GGCAACTGATACGAACGATCCATCGTGGTGGTCTTCATGCGAGGCAAACTCCAGCAAACATAAGCGATGACCGGCAGCCGGTCCGAATGGTTTCAAGCGGGGAGCATGGTAGTCCGCGCGAGGGGACTTTTCAAAACGCCCAGCCTCATCGCACCGGCTTCTGCAAGTACGTAGCCCTCTCGCTCCGCGAGAGGATCAGCCGAGCGCGTCATCGACGCCTCAAGCCATCTCCAGCGCCATCGCACGACCGGCTATCCTCTCGCGGAGCGAGAGGGCTACTTTGCGGAAGGCCGATGGCTAGAATGCCGGTCGTTGATGAAGTGGTTTGGCATCGCGATGTGAGAACCCAAGGCCACAGCCGGAGAAATTCCCGTGTATGTTGAAATGGGCAGCATTGGCCACTGGCTGACTCAGGCAGCGGCATCCGCGCCATTGTTGGGGGCACTCATCGTGGGGCTGGTGATTCCAACGAAAAAGGACTTACGACAAAATTGCCGCAAGTCCTTTTCTCGTCAAGTGCCGAAGGTGGGACTCGAACCCACACTCGGGGTGAACCGAACTGGATTTTGAATCCAGCGCGTCTGCCAGTTCCGCCACTCCGGCCTCTTCAAGCGGGCGGCATCATGAGCGCGGCACTTCGACCCGTCAAGGCTGAGGCGGCCAAGGTGCGCAAGGACTTTTGAAGTCTTCGCTGCACCCCGACATCATCGGCGCAAGTCGTTCAGGGAGGGCTTGTCCGAGTCGCGGATACCGATGTCGCATGATCGAAATGGTCTTCAAATTTTCGGTGTCCGACAATCCTGGCTCCCGAACGGTATCAGTCATTCGCATTACGTCCCATCCCGATCGTGAAATTCTGATGAGGTTTTCAGAGACCGCTTGTCAGTGCGCGTGGAACTCGGACAATCCCCGCTCCAACCGCGACTCAGCCGCGTGCGTTTGCAATCGCATCGTGAGTTGCAGCTAGTCCTACACGATGATTTGGCCTCATGAAACCGCAATTCACCGTCATGAACCCTCAGTCACCCGCAGGAAACTCAAACATGTCAGAGCAATGGTATTACCGCATGTTTGGTGAAGAGTTTGGTCCTGTGGCCATCGAGAAGCTGCGTGAGATGGCCGACCATGGAGTCGTCGGTCCCGATGATGAAGTTCGCTCGACTCGGTCCACACGCTGGGTGCCGGCCGGATCGGTCAGCGAATTGGGCCTCAGTTCCACCGGTGGTGGCACCGAAGTCGCGACGGCCAGTAACTCCGATGCGGCGGTGAATGTTGTCGCCCAGGGAAATCGCTCTGGACTCGATGACTGGTACTGTTTGACGAACGGCCACGAACTCGGGCCTCTCAACTTTGACGAATTGTTGAAGTTCGCTCAGCATGAACAGCTCTCCGCCGACGATGAAGTGAAGCTCGGAGCCAACGGCAAATGGCGGCGTGTTGGTTCGATCGGTCGCCTCATGGCGGTCCTCCCCTATCGAGCCGCTGAACGGACCACGCCGCGTCCTGCAGGACGGTCCTCATCGAGCCGATCAAACACGCCCGCCACCGAACAACCCGCCGTGGGCAGTACTGTTCGCCCTGATTCGCCACCAGCGGCGGCGACAGCACCAGTCGCTGTGGTGGACATGAATGTCGCCTATCAAGCCGCCTATGAGCAGGCCCGAACGCAGATCGCCGAGTCGATGATTGCCCAAGCTGAAGCTGCGTTCAAGAAAGCGAAAGAGACCGCGAAGGCCGAGTTGGCTTGGGCCTCCGCTCCCAACGTGGATTCCCAATGGTGGGGCTGGATGGGGGGCGTTGAGTTTGGTCCCGTGTCCTTCGTTCAAGTGTTTGCACTCGCCAAGAACGGCCAATTGAAGCCGTCCGATTTTTTGCGCAACGGACCAAATGGTCAGATGTTTCCGTCATCGAATGCCCCTGGGTTGTTCTCTGCAGTGGCTGCGATGGCGAAGGCGGCTGAGACTCTGAGCTTAGCGAAGGTTCAAACGCAAGCTGCGGCTCAATCGGCGGCACCTACTCCCCCCATTTCGTCGTTGTCCGCCACGGCTCTCGTCACTGCTGCTGTTGCGGTGCCTGTGCAGGAGGCCAGCCGATCAGTGCCGCAAAATGTTGAGTACGCGCCAAAGCCCGTCGCGGCTTCTAGGCCGATCAACACCGGATCGAAACCTCAATTGACGGCTGTCACTGAGACATCAAAACGCAACACCAGTACGCCGACTCTCGAAACACCCGTCGTAGAGCGTCTCTCGTCCGCCCCGGTCTCTGCGCCCCGGCAACCACTCACTGCGTCCTCTGGTTCGAGTTCGTCGTCGATGTCATCCGGCAGTTCTTTCAATTCGCCTCGGCCTGTTGTCGCGCTGGCGCGTCCCGTTCCCAGACCAACGCGATCGAGGGATGAGTCGTCGTTTTCCTTTGCCGAGATACTGGAACCACTCAAGGAACCAAAGGCTCTCGGTGCCGTCGGCGTCGTTGCGACGGTGTTGCTCAGCTTCGGCTGGTTCTACCTGCCCAAGAGCAGCGCGGAGGATGTCAAGAACTTTCACGAACTCAAACACATCGTGGATGAGATCAAACAGAAGCGGTCCAGCAACTCGACCGACTTCGCCACCGTCAACACGAAGGCGGAAAAAATCGGCAAAGCGGTCGTCGCAGAATTGGCGAAGAAAGCCAGTCGCGATGAACCCGCCAAACAGCACCTTCTTTGGGCCGCCCGCGATCGAATGCCCGCCATGCTGGGCGAGTTGAAAAAGGCTCCCGCCGAGCCATCCAAGGCCGAGCAGGGCTTCATAGAATGCCTGCGAGAAGCCGCGAGAATACTCCACATCAAGGACGACGGCCTCCCCCCTGCTCCGCCGCGACCACCCGTCGATCCCAACGCTCCCGTGGATATCGACAACTGAGCAAATGCCAAGCACGAGTTTCGCTGGGTTGCGCGAGGCAAACTCATTGGAGAACCACCTGACCCCGGATCGTCTTTGCCGCGCGAGAGACGCACTTCGCGCCAAAGGCGTCTCGCATCGTGATGATCTTTTGTTCGGGAGCCGTCAGTCACCTCGATACGTTGGAGTACAAGCCCGAGTTGGTGAGAACAGCGCGTTTCTGCCCGCCGTCTTTCTGGGAGCGTGCAACTGTTGTTGCTGCTTTGCTACTCGTACAGTCCCGATCGCGACCTGTTCATTGCCGCCGTGCTGCCATTCTATACGGCTGTATCAAATCTTCTTGAAAGCGGCCGACCTCGCGGCAGTCACGGAAGAACTTCTCTTCCGCAAATCCCGTGGCGACAACTTCGTCCCGCTGCGAGTCCGTAAAGTGAACTGGCATTGGTGAGGCCCCGCGACCGCGTCATTCGCGCCGGAAGCCACTCGGCACTGTTTCTCCGAGGACTCCGAAGCAGCGGCCCCCACGCTGTTCGGCTGCCGATCCAAGCCTCCAGCTCCAGACCTTTTCATGACTCAGGGCGTGCCATCCCGCCGCCGCAGCCATGTTTCGCAGGTCTTGAGCAGTGCCTGCTTGTTGATCGGCTTGCTGAGGAAATCGTTGCAACCCGCGTCGAGACAGACTTGTCGATCCTCAGTCATCGCGTTGGCGGTGATGGCCACAATCGGCAGGTCACACCCGCTGTGCCGCAGTGAGCGTGTGAGTGTGTATCCATCCATCACCGGCATCTGCATGTCCGTCAGCAGCAGGTCGTAGGGTCGTCCTTCCGCGTTGGCTTGCTCCCGCATTTCGATGGCGATGCGGCCGTGAGTTGCCACGGAAACATCGGCTCCCGCGTTCCTGAGGAGCGTAGAAATCAGCAACTGGTTATCTAGCGAGTCCTCCGCCAGCAGAATTCTCCCCTTTAGCCGAGGTGAAGAATGGGTTGGCGTGAGTAGCACCGCCGGGGCCTGCGGCTCCAACGCAAAGGTTGTCCCCGCTGATGTGATCGGAGTCACTTGCAGAGTGGCGGTGAAGACGGACCCTTGCCCTAGGGCGGTGCGTGTCAACTCGACATCGCCGCCCATCAGGCGAGCCAACCGCTGACAGATCACCAATCCCAGCCCGCTGCCCCCGTAATTGCGAGTCACAGAGGCGTCGGCTTGGGAGAACGCTGCAAACAGTCGCTGCGTCTGGTCGGAATTCATGCCGATTCCCGAATCCTCCACCACGACGGTCAGGATCGTTTCAGCTCCCTGACCGTGAGTGCTCACTCGCAAAGTAACTCCACCAGACTCCGTAAACTTGATGGAATTGCCAGCCAGATTCATGAGTATCTGTCTCAGGCGCGTCGGGTCCGTCAAGACCCGGACGGGGATCGGGCTGTCCAGCTTGAGATCGAGAGTCAAGCCCTTGGCGCGCGTACGCGGACGCAGCAGTGAGACCACGCCATTGACGAGTTCTTGCAGGCTGGTCTCGATGCGTTCCAAACGCATCTGCCCGGCCTCAATCTGCGAGAGGTCCAGAATGTCGTTGACGACCATCAAGAGATGCTCGCCCGCGCTTTTGATTGTGGTGAACATGGACCGGCGTAAGTCGGATTGAACGACGGCGTCCTCGTCATCGGCGAGCAATTCCGCGTTGCCCAAGATGGCCGTCAGCGGCGTGCGAATCTCGTGACTCATGTTGGCGAGAAACTCGCTCTTCGCGCGGTTGGCCGCTTCGGACTTCCGGCTGGACTCGGTGAGAACGGCTTCCGCCCGTTTGCGTTCGGTGATGTCGCGTGCGATCCCAATGACACCGGCAACCTGCCTGTCGCCGTCGTGGTAGATCGACTTGGTGGTTAGGAAGGTCCGCATGACCCCATCGCAGATCAGAGATTCCTCCTCGGTCACCGGTAGCCCCGACTGCATGACGCGGAGATCAACGGCCCTGATCGCTCGTACCACTTCCGGATCGAAAATCGCCGTGTCATCGTGATTGAGAATGTCACTGCGGGATTTGCCAACCACGCGCAGGAAAGCCGGATTGAACAGCCGGTAACGTCCCGCGACATCCTTCACGAACATCACATTGTCGGATTCTTCAAAGATCGTCTCGAACAGGTTCTCCTGCCGTCGCAGCTCGATGATCTTGTTGGACAACTGACGATGCACTCGCCGCATTTCGAGTTGCACCTCGGCTTGGCGGGCCAGTCTCTTGAGAGCGGTCAATTGGTCGGGCGAGATGTCTCGGGGATCGGTGTCGATGACACACAACGTCCCCAACGCGAGTCCCTCGGACGAACGCAGCGGCACCCCGGCATAGAAGCGGATGAAGGGGGCGCCCGTCACCAGCGGATTGTCAGAAGTTCTGGGGTCTTGCGTGGCATCGCGAATGATGAGCGGAGCGTCCGCGAGGATCGCGTGGGCACAGAAGGCCGACTCGCGACAGGTCTGCTTCACTCCGAGTCCGACGGTCGATTTGAACCATTGACGCTGTTCGTCGATCAGACTCACCAAAGCGATCCGCGTGCCGCACAACTCAGAGGCCAATACCGTGAGGTCATCGAACCCTTGTTCGGGGGGCGTGTCGAGTACTCCGCACTCGCGCAACACCGCGAGCCGTTCAAACTCGTTTAGCGGCAATGCGGCTTTCGGCATGGGATACCCAAGTGTTGGCGGACAGGTTTAAAGACGCTGGAAGGGCTTGGTTCAATCGATATTGCTGATGGGTATCAGGTATCGACTCGCACCTCGTCGGCTGAACAGCGAAACTACGGTCGTCATGCCACTTCATCGACAGGACTCATTCACAGGACAACCCCGCCTCTACAACCGCCATTGGAACCCGCCCCGAATAGCATAGCTCGCCGTTTTGGCGATCTGAGCGTCAATGACACAAGAGACCGATTATTCCTCTCGCGACGGCTTTGCCCATAAACTTCGGTCGGACACAAATTGTAGGGTGGGCTGTGCCCGCCAACTCCCGGCCTATTGTGGTGGGCACAGCCCACTCTACAGTTGTTGGGCAAGGCCCTCTCGCGACCAAGAATCTATCCGCAAACTCACCACTCGCTCCGACTTTGCGGGGAGAGGGGCTGCGGGTGAATGGTTCTTGAATAGGCGATAAGAGTGAGACCTTGGCGAACCGCATGCCATCAGGCTGCGAGTTGATCGTCGCGGGAGATCGGCCGCCTAACGGTCTGTTAAAAAAAAGCAGGACGGGCACTCTTGCCCGTCCTGTCTTGTCAGAAGAAAGAAAAGCGGACGGGCAGGAGTGTCCGTCCTGCAACCGACTACTTCGCCGAGGTTGTCGCTCCGAGGGCTTTGATCTCGGGGTGATTGAGCAGGAACGCTCGACGCTGGTCGGCGAACTGCTTGAGGCCCATGTGCGGGCGACCTCGTTGTTCCGCAGCCGGGGCAGCGGTGCCCGAGACCGTCTGTTGGAAGGCGGCATACGACGTGAGCTTCTTCGTGTCGGCTTCGATCTCCTTGTCGATGAGCTTCTCGTACTGAGCGACCACCGGACCGAGCGTGCTCCAATCGAGCGACTTTTCGGCGATCTGTTTGACATGCGCGAGGTACTTCTCTTTGAGACTCGGCACGGCGAGCAATCGGCTGCGGAGTGGTTTGCTCTTGTCGGTCAGGCCGACCAGCGGATCGAGTTCGACGTTGCCGCCACGCGGCCCGCCTCCACCGGGGCCGCCTTCGCGCGGCCGACCTTCTCCGGGACGGCCCTCACGAGGAGGACGAACTCCCTCACCGGGGCGGTCAGCTCCGGGAGCACCCTCACCCGGAGGTCGCCCCTCACCGGGACGACCTTCGCCTGGTCTGCTACCGCCGGGGCCTCGACCACCGGGACCGCCGCCGAACATGCCTCCACCTGGCCCGCCCATGCCCGGACCCATCGCCGGTTGGAACGCTTCGTTCATGTCGTGCGGGATGATGTGGAACACCCCCTTGTCATCGCGAAAGATCGCGTAGTCGCTCGCGCGAATCCAGTAGCCGTCGCAGTTGATGAGCGCGTTGTCGAGTGCCAGGAACCAGAGTGCTTCGTCGATGTCGAGCATCGGCGCGAGTGCCTCCTCAAGTTGATCGAGCGGCGTTTCGTTGAGCGTCTTGCAGAACTTGACCAGCGCCTTCCAGTCCTTCTCGCTGTCGTTGGTCTTCAGGCTGAAGGTCCGCTTGTAGTCTTCGATGTTGTCGCCGATGTACTCCAGTCCGCCGCGTCCCATCGGACTGCCCGAGACCTTCCACCGCGCGCCCTTCGCGCTCGGATAATTCTCGGCGAGGAAGTCCTTGTTGAACTGCTGGGCACTGGAGTAGACGCCCCAGCTCTCACCGTTGATCGCCAGCTTGACGAAGTTGGCCTTCGGCGCGGGAATGTACTTCCGAGCGATGTGCGAATAGAGGACGGTGTGCAGGAACGTCGGGTCTTCGTGCGCGTTCAGCAGGTTCAGTGTTTTGTAGCCGCGGAGTTTCTGCTTCTCGTCCACGAAATCGAACGACAGGTTCAGCGAACGCTTCGATCCGGCGGGGACCATCATGAACGAGGACATGCCACGGAAGTGGACGCCGACGTTCGGATACTTCACGCCATCGACGGTGACGGTGCAGGGAACCTCGACATCCGTGTTGTTGAAGTCGGCGAGTTCCGCCTCCCATTCGGAGTCCTCGAATTCGAGGAACAGCGTGCGCAGAACAGTCGGCTCGTAGAGCGAGGCATCAGCCACCGGCTTCACGTCCTTCGGCGAGAGCAATGGTCCCGGCTTGGCCGGTTCATTTCCGCCACCGAAGCCACCGGGGCGTCCACCAGGACCACCGCCCGGAGGTCCACCACCAGGGGGACCGCCAAAGGGACCGAAGCCACCGCCTCCGGGACCACCACCGCCCCGATTGGTCTTGAGAAACTCACGTGCCGCGGTCCGCTCTTCCTTATTCAGGCGACCGTCGGCGTCCTTGTCAAACTGAGCGACGATCTTGCGTTCTCCACCCATCGGCCCACCCGGCCCACGTCCGCCGGGGCCTCCGAATCCGGGGCCACCAAACTGTGGCTCGGGGAAGGTGAAGCTCTTTCCCGTGAGATCGGTCCACTGTTTCTTCTGAGCGTCATTCAGCACGGCCAGCGCATCGGTTTGAGCCTGCTGCCGCGCGTCGGGTGCCCCGAACGGCGGGAGAGCCTGACTGGCGATGTCGCGCAGCTTGGTCTCCTGATCTTTGGTCAACTTGAGTTGCTTGGCGACTTCGGCGCGGTTCAGCGCGGCAATCACATCGCGCTGCAGAGCAAGCTGCTTCAGTCGCGCGATCTGTTTGGCGTCGAGATCCTTGTTCAGCTTCTCGTCGAGCACCTTCATGGACGCTTCGGATTTGGTCCGCATGTCGGCGAAGCGCTTGTCGCGTTCCTCCTCACTCAGCGAACCCAGCCCTTGGAAATTGATGCCGCTGAACGAGGCCTGCATCTGCTGCTGCATCTCGCCCTGCAATTCACCGACCCGCTTCTTCTGAGCGTCGGTCAGCGCGAGTTCCGACTGCACTTCGGGAGCGGCCAGCAACGCGACGTTTGAGGGCGGCATGCCACCCGGTCCCATTGGCCCTCCAAAGCCGCCGCGCCCCTGCCCGCGTGGCGGACCAAACTGTCCCGGCCCTCCCTCGCGAGGTGGCTCGGGTTGTCGCGCCCCTTCCTGTCCGTTGACCACTTCCAAGGTTGGCAATTGAGTCAGAACGGCCACTCCGCTGGCGAGCAGAATTGCCGCCTGCGCGGCTCGTTGGAGCAAAACTTTCATTTCGAGCTTTCTTTGGGTACGGGATGCGACAGAAAATCGCGAAGTCGTTTTTGCGGGAGTAAGTAGAACACCGGAGATGTTACAGGGCGTCGGCTTCAATCTTCCTGAAATGGGCTGTCTTTATACCTGTTTTCGGCCCAAGGTGAGAGATTGGCGAGCCGCATGCCGTAAGGCTACGGGTTCTTGGTCGCGTCGCAGGAAACCCGTGGCCTTACGGCACACGGCTCGCCTAAAACATCTCACTCACGATCGCGAGAGGGATTGAGGCACCGGCTCTGGAGAGTCACGACGGATGCACAACGCCGCCTCGCTCGCGACAGGTTCTTGCAAGATCGCCCTCGACAGGCTCGCCTTGGTGTATCCCGACTTGACTTGGCGTTGAAAGAACCGATGCTCTGGCGGCGTGATCGGCATCCTTTCGGCAACAGACGGGCCTGCGATGAATCAACTCTATTTCGGCGACAACCTTCACGTGCTGCGGGAGAGCATTGCCAACGAGTCGGTGGACCTGATCTATCTCGATCCGCCGTTCAATTCCAAACGCGACTACAACCTGCTGTTCAAATCGCCGTAGGGGCAGAAGAGCGAAGCGCAGATCGAGGCGTTCAAGGACTCGTGGCACTGGGGCGAGCAGGCCGAGCGTGAGTTCGTCGAACTGCTGCATCAAGCCAACACCGACGTGGCCGAGATAATGAAGGCCCTGCGAGCGTTCCTCGGTGAGAACGACATCATGGCCTACCTCACGATGATGGCCAACCGTCTGCTGGAACTGCACTGCGTCCTCAAACCGACCGGCTCGCTCTACCTCCACTGCGACCCCCCCGCCTCGCACTATTTGAAGATCGTGCTCGATGGCGTCTTCGGAAAGGAGTTGTTCAAGAGCGAAATCGCTTGGCGGCGCACGGGATCGCACAGCAAGGCTCAACGGTGGGCTCCCATTCATGACGTGATTTTCTTTTACACAAAGTCCAAGCAGTTCACTTGGAACCGTCCGAAACGTCCCTACATGATGGGACACGTCAAAGAGCATTTCGTTGCTGACGGCAATGGCGGATACAAGACGGACTATTATGGGAACGTTTTGACTGGCTCGGGAACGAGGAAGGGTGAGTCGGGACTCCCTTGGAAAGGATTCGATCCGACGGCAAAGAACCGCCATTGGGCAATACCTGGAAAAATTTGGGAGGAAGTGAGTGAAGATCCAACCGGGCTAACCCAGCACCAAAAACTTGATCTCCTGTTGGAATTGGGTGCCATTACGATCCGGGCGGGGGAAGCATGGCCGATGTATGAACTCGCGATTCGCCCAGGTGATGGTCCCGGAGCGTCGGATCTATGGGCATTTCAGCCGTACACAGAAGGGACTGTCTTTGGCAGCGCCGACGGAATTGACGCTGATGTCCGCTGGTTGGGGACCAAAGATCAAGAGCGACTGGGGTATCCCACGCAGAAGCCTCTGGCCTTGTTGGAGCGCATCCTGTCCGCTAGCAGTAAAGAAGGGGACGTGGTACTCGATCCATTCTGTGGGTGCGGGACCGCAGTGCATGCCGCGCAGAAACTCAAGCGGAAGTGGATCGGGATCGACATCACGCATCTCGCTGATCGAGAAGCGACTGAAGGATGCGTTTGGTGGGCGCTGCAAGTTTGAAGTTCACGGCACGCCCGGCGACCTCGACGCGGCTCGCAATCTGGCCGAGCGCGACAAGTATCAATTCCAGTGGTGGGCCGTCTGGCTCGTCGAGGCTCAGCCGTTTCAGGGGAAGAAGAAGGGAGCCGACACGGGGATCGACGGCCTGAAGTTCTTCTACGACTCTGTCAAGAAAGACCCTCTGAAAATCGTCGTCAGCGTGAAGGGCGGCGGACTCAAGGCCGATGACGTGCGCGCCCTGAACCATGTGCGCGAACGTGAGAAAGCCGACATCGCTCTGCTCATCTCGTTGAACGAGCCGACACCCGGAATGAAGTCAGACGCCGCATCGGCTGGGTTCTATCCGGGCGATGAAGGGAAGAAATACTCTCGCGTCCAACTCCTAACCATCGAGGGACTGCTGTCAGGCAAACAACGTGCGGAACATCCCGACCACGTCAAAAACGTCAACTTCAAGAAAGCCAAACGCGAAACCAAGCAGCAGACCAACAAGGAACTGTTCGACGACGAGTAGCTGAAGTAGGGTGGGACCAGCGGCGAAGCGCCGCTGGTCCCACCCTACATAAAAGTGACCCACAACACTGGCGAGCGCAGCCGCTCGCCAGTGTTCGTCCGGCATTGCGGTCAGGCCGACACACGTCAGGCTTCCGGCGTCTGCCCCAGGACGAGGTCGAACTTCGCGGTCAGTTCACCGCTCTTCGAGTCCTTGAGCGGCGCGAAATCGACCATCAGTGAGTCGCGGCCTTTCTCATCCTTCATCCCGCGCAGCACGCCATCTTTCGCGTTGCCTTCGTGGCCCTTGATGTAGCACTGCGTGGTCAACAGTTCCTTGTCGGACTTCTTGATCTTGAAGTGGATGTGCGGCGTGCGGCCGGGGTACGGGACCGGCTTGATCGTGCGGAAGTAGTACTCGCCGGTGGAACCGGTCAGGAAGCGGCCGAAGCCCTGGAAGTTGGCGTTGTACTTCTCGCGGTTGCCGCTCTTGGTGTGCAGGTACGAGCCGTTGCTGTCACACTGCCAGATCTCGATGACCGCGTTCCGCACCGGGTTGCCCTTCGCGTCGAGGATGCGGCCCGTCAGATGAGTGACCTCACCCACGGCGGGGGTGATCGTGTTGTTAACGATCAGCAGATCGTTGTCCGTGTCGAGCGGCAGCTTGTCGGGATAGAACGGCCCTTCCGTCTGGGCTGGCGTGCGCGTGAGTTCCTCGGCAAACGCGCCGGGTGCGGTGAACAGCCCCGGCATCGCCAATCCGGCGGCACCCCAGGCCATGCTGTTCAAGAACAAACGACGATCGGGATCGAAGGTAAACGAGTTCATCTCAGAGTCTCCTTTGCCGGGAACATCCGGCGTTGGTGGAAAGAGTTGCGGGTGAGTGTCCGCGCAGGAACGGGGCCGTAATAACTTCCCGAAGTGAAGCAGGCTGCTACGAGCCGTCGGGCGCTAGCCCCGGTTCAGATGACACGAACCGGGGCCAGCGCCCTGCGGCTCGCTAAAGTCCCATCGTTGTCCGCGCGAGGTATATAAAACCGCCCCCGCTCGATGAGAGCGGGGGCGGTCGCAAACAGGCGATCATGAGATCAAACGCTGTACGCGATGTTCTCTCAATCAGACTTCAATTGGCTTTCGGAGCATCGGCTTTTGGAGCGTCACTCGCTGGGCGACCACCGGCGGGTCGGCCGCCCGTTCCGGGACGACCACCGGGACCGCCGCCACCAGGACCACGCTGTTGGAGCTGAGCGATATCAAATTCCTTGCCCTTCAGATCCTTGAGCTTGGCTTGCTGATCCTTGGTCAACACGTCACTGAGCTTTTCGTCGCGAGTCTTGCCCATCTCTTCAAACTTGGCCCGCATATCGCCACCACCACCACCCGGTTGAAACGCTTCGCGCATTTTGGTGGAGTAGTCCTTGTTGATCTCAACGATCTTGTCGGTCTGTTCCTTCTTGAGAGCCAGCGCTTTGACAACATCGGCGTCGGTGTAAGCTTGGTCGCGCAAAGCTTGGACTTGAATCTCTTTCAGCCGCTTGAATTGCTCGGCCGAGAGGGTGTCCTTCAGTTCCGGCGTGAACTTCGCGAGCACTGCGGTGCGTTGCTCGTTCATCTTTTCCATCGCCTTCGTGCGTTCTTCTTCAGACATGTCACGGAAGTTGGCCAAGCCACCACCATCGCCCATCGCCTTTTGAACGGCTTCGCGGTAGGAGTCATTGATCTCCTTGATGGCATCCTTGATGACATCGCCCAGAGCCAATTCCTTCTGAACGGCTTCGTTTCCAGCCAGCGAGATCAGGTTGGTCGAACCACCTCGTCCGCCGAACCCACCCCCCGCGCCGCCACGACCTCGCCCACCCTGACCACCGGGAGCTTGAGCATGTGCCGCTCCGGCGAGAGTACAGGCCACGAGGCCCGCCATCAGACACTTGTTCCACCAAGTCAATTTCATTGTCAGTCCTTTCAAAAAATCACTGGCTCCGATCAACGCCGAGCCAACATACCCGGCAGGGAAATCTCGTCGAAGCCTGAAGACCATCACTTCTACTATGCAAACCACCTCGGCCTGAATTGGGGGGAGGCAGGCACGTCGTCGCCATTGAACCCGCCTGGCAACGGAACGGGTCGCTCGCTCGCAAGTGGGGCGAATTCATTCTGCTTCAGGTTGGAATCGGCTCCGAGTAAGGCAGGCCGAGACCGCGAGCAATCCGCACCTCTCACACCGACGCCGCATGTTGCGGCAACCGCACCTCCATCGTTGTACCGGCCCCCGGCTCACTGCGTGCGGTGAACGTGCCACCGTGAGCCGTCACAATTGTTTGACTGATTGACAGCCCCAACCCGCTGCTCCCTTCGGCACGCGAGCGGGCTTTATCGACTTGGTAGAAACGGTCAAAGATGAACGGCAACTCGTTCGGATCGATCCCGATTCCCGTGTCGGCGACGGAGAGAATCGCGAACCCCGGCTCACTCGCCACGGTCACACGCACCGTACCGCCATCGCGGTTGTAGCGGATCGCATTCGTCAACAGATTGGTGATGACCTGCGACAAACGCACACGATCGGCGCGACAGGACACAGCCGACAGATCGGACTCGATGACAACGCTGCGTTCCGTCGCGAGTGGTCTCACGAGGTCAATCGACTCCTGCGCGAGCGGCATCAAATCCAGCATCTCGAACTGCCAGCCGTCCGCATCCGAATCGAATCGAGCCAGCGTGAGCAGGCCGTCAATCAACGACTTCATCCGGCGCGCGGCACTGCGACAGGTGTCCAGTGTCGTGCGATATTCCTCGGGGCTGCGCGGGCGAGATAGCGCGAGATCGGCGTGCGCGAGGATCACGGCCACCGGCGTGCGGAGTTCGTGAGACGCATCGGCGGTGAACCGTGTTTGCCGTTCAAAGGCCGCCTGCAACCGATCGAAGGTGCCGTTGAGGACCGACGCCAACTGTCCTAGTTCGTTGTCCGTCTCTTGCAGATCGATGCGCTGGGAAAGCCGTTGTGCCGAGATCGACTCGGCCGCTGCGGTCATGGCCGCGATCGGACGAATGGCGCGTGAGGAAGTCCACCAACCGCCAACCAGTCCTGCGGCCAGCACAGTCAATCCGGCCATCGCGAGCAACAGCCCCGAGCGATGGTGAGCCGCGCGATCCTTCACGAGTGATCGTCCCACCAGAACGTTGTTGTCGAAGCTCGAAACATGGACGACTTCACGATGCAACCCGCGCCCACGCACGACGCGCACCGGAAGCCGGTCCTCACCCACACGGACACCGGGAAAAGGGACTTCGGGAGCAGTTGGAGACTGCTGCAAGACCTGACCGTCCCGCGAGAAGACCACGAAGTACAACCGCGCGTCTTCGTCCCCTTCAAACAGTTCGAGAAAGTCCTCCGGCAACCCGAGGTTTGGCGTCGGCCATTCAATGGGACCGGCCCATTCAAATGGACGAAACCCACGGCCCAGATCGCCCTCGCGCGGTGGCGGGAAATCGCGCACAGGTGATTCGCGTCCCGGACCCGGTTCATGCGATCGGCTGTTGTCACGCGGTCCTGTTTCACGCGGTCCTGTTTCACGCGGTCCCGGCGGTTCACGCAGGGCAAAGTCGCGGAAGTTGGATTCACGTAACGAAGCCTCACGCGAACCGGCGAGGAAAGTTGGCTCACGTTCCAAGTTCGCTGGTGCCAGCGCCGAGACAGCCCCGGTGTCAAAGCTGTCGCGCGGACGAGCGCCGCGCGGTGGACGGTCGCTTCGATCGGCAGGCTCTTCGTTTCGCGCGTCGCCGTGACCTGCAGGCCCGTTCTCGGGACGAGTGCGATTACGACCGGGTTGAGGCCACGGGCCGGGCGGAGGCCACGGAAATAGTCGCCGCAACCGCGACGTGATGACTTCCGCTGAACGATCCAGCTCAGCGTCGATCTGTTGCAGCCGGCTTTCCCATGCGAGGAAGTAAACCACCAGGCCGAACACCGTCAGTACGCTCGTCAACACGAGGGAGTGCCACGCCTGCAACCGCCAGCGCAGCGAACGAAACGGCCGTCGCACGGTATCGCTACTCACTGTCGTTGGATTCAAAGATCGCGTGGACTCAGCCATCGGCGGTGGGAGCCTCTTCGTGAATCATGTAGCCCTGGCCGCGCCGGGTCTCGATCAAATCGTGGCGCAGCTTTCGTCGCAGATTGGAAACGTACACGTCGAGCAGGTTCGACAGCGTGTCGTCGGTCTCGTCGAACAGGTGATCGTAGATGGCCATTCGAGTCACCAACTCGCCGCGGTGCAGCGTCAGGAATTCGAGCAGCGCGTATTCCTTGGCCGTGAGCGGCGCGACCGCACCGTCCAGCGTGACCGTTCGCGTCGTGGTGTTAACCTCAACATTGCCCAGCTTGATGATCGGTTGCGGTTGCCCGGCCGCGCGGCGAATCAACGCCTTCACTCGCGCCCCCAACTCGGACAACTCGAACGGCTTGACGAGATAGTCGTCCGCGCCCCCGTTCAGCCCCCGTACTCGATCAGGAACCGCATCCCGCGCGGTGAGCATGAGTACAGGGGTTTTCTTCTTGCGACGCAGCTCGGTCAGCACCTTCCAACCGTCGAGCTTGGGGAGCATGACGTCGAGCAACACGGCGTCGTAGTTCCAGGCGGTGGCCTTGTAGAGGCCCTCTTCGCCATCTTTGGCCGTGTCCACCGAGTAGCCTTCTTCACGCAGGAACGAAGCCACGACGTGGTTCACGTCCGGCTCATCTTCGATGACCAGAACTCGCATGGTCGATTCCTTGATCGCTTCGCGTTGAGAGGACGCTCCCAGCGGACGAGACGTTGAAGTGGAAAACGGCGATATGAAACGCTCGGATGTCGCGTCGAAACTGCGCCGAGAATTGGCTCCTGAAACGACCTGCATCGTAGGACTCCTCGACGAGAGTGATGTGATTCTGAATAGACTTTGCCGGAAGGGAACCCCGACGGCGGCGGGATCGTATCGGTCCAACCTTAAACGGCGATGAAGAGGCTGAAGTTTTGGCGGCTTCATGGCCCTGATCCCGGCTCGCTCCGCGAGAGACTTCCGGTCGCGAAGTATCAAGACTACCTTGGCGCGGCGGAGTTGTCGGACGCTCGCGATGACTTAATCCTCTGTTCGCTAAGGATCGGCGCAGCAATCACTGTCGTGGCCGACGCTGCCAGCGTCGGTTCGGATGCTGGCAGCATCCGCCACGATGCGACAGTGATTGATGCGTCGGCCCTAAGTTCACTTTCAAACCAAGTACATTCGTCCTCTCTCTCAAGAAGCACCGGATCCCATGAACAAAACTGTCTGCCGCTGGGGCATTCTCTCGACCGCTGACATCGCCCGGAAGAACTGGCTCGCGATCAAGAACTCGGGCAATGCGACCGTCGTCGCCGTGGCCAGCCGCAACGTCGAGAAGGCTCAGAAATTCATCAATGACTGCCAGGCTCACGCGCCGTTCGAGCAGGCTCCCGCCGCACTCGGCAGCTACGAAGAACTGCTCGCACGAACAGACATCGACGCGGTCTACATTCCGCTCCCGACCGGACTCCGCAAAGAATGGGTGCTCCGCGCGGCCGCAGCGGGGAAGCATATCCTCGCCGAGAAGCCGGTCGGAATTTCAGCGGCCGATGTCTGCGAGATGTCCGCCGCTTGTGCCAAGCACAACGTGCAGTTCATGGACGGAGTGATGTTCATGCACAGCCAGCGGCTGAACGCTTTGCGAGACGCGTTGAATGACGGTCAAAGCGTTGGCCGATTGCGGCGCATCAGTTCGTCGTTCAGCTTCGCGGGGTCCGACGAATTCGTAAAAGGGAACATCCGCGCGAGTGGCGAGTTGGAACCGGCCGGCTGTCTCGGCGATCTCGGCTGGTACAACATCCGCTTCACGTTGTGGGCGATGAACTATCAGATGCCGACCAAAGTCAGCGGCCGGCTCTTGTCCCAAGTTCGTCGCGCCGACAGTGGCTCGCCCGTGCCGACGGAGTTCTCGGGCGAACTGTTTTTTGACGGCGATGTCTCCGCCAGCTTTTACTGTTCGTTTCTGAACGAGAACCAACAGTGGGCCGTTCTGAGTGGCTCGAAGGGCTTCATCCGCGTCCCCGATTTTGTCTGCCCGTTCTTCGGCAGTGAAGTCTCGTTCGACGTGACCAACGCCCGATTCGCTCCGCGCGGCTGCGACTTCGCGATGGAAGATCACACCCGCCGTGTCTCAGTCCCCGAGTACGGCAACGGTGCCCCGAACGCGCAGGAGACCAACCTCTTCCGCAACTTCTCGCAGATCGCCCTCTCCGGCAAACCCGACACCGCGTGGGACGACATCGCACTGAAGACCCAGCAAGTCATGGACGCCTGCCTCGCCTCGGCCCAACACGACGGAAAGCTCGTGGAACTGGGGCGTTAACAGCCTGTTGAAAGAGGTAGGACGGACGCCTTCGTCCGTCCTAATCTAGACAGAAATCACGGACGAGGGCGTCCGTGCTACGGCTTTTCGAGCAAGCCTTTCAGCGTTCGGAGATTGATCGCGTCGAGCTGCTCACCGTCGCGTTCGCCCTTCTCAGTTTCGAGGTACATCGGGATGTCGGCGAAGCGCGGGTCGTTGACGATGTGTCGGAACGGCTCCAAACCAAGAAATCCTTCGCCGATGTGTTCGTGCCGATCAACGCGGCTGCCGAGCGGCTTCTTGCTGTCGTTGAGGTGCCAGGCGCGAACACGTTTCACGCCGATGGCCTTGTCGAACTCGGCCATCGTCGCAGCGTACTCATCGGACGTTTGCAGTGGATATCCGGCGGCAACGATGTGGCACGAATCGACACAGACACCGAGTCGCTCGGAATCGCGGACTTCACGCAACACAAAGCCGATCTGCTCGAAGCGATGACCGAGACACGTCCCTTGACCGGCGGTCGTTTCGAGCCAGAGCTGACATTTCAGACCAACTGTGCGCGTGTGAACCTCATCCAGCGCGAGGACGATCCGCCGTTGACCGGCCTCGTCGGATGAACCGACGAACGCACCGGGGTGCATCACGACGCCGTCGAGTCCCAATGCTTCGGCTCGTTGCAACTCATCGACCAGTGCGTCGATCGACTTCTGCCACAGGACATCGTCGGGACTGGCCACGTTGATGAGATAGCTGTTGTGCGCACACGGCCGTCGGATGCCGGTTCGCTCGATGGCCTCACGGAACAGCCGCACGTCGTCATCGGCCAGCAGCTTCCCCTTCCACTGGTTGTTGTTCTTGGTAAAGAGCTGCACCGTCTCCAAGCCCAGCGCGGCCGCCGCATCCACCGCTTTGTAGTATCCGCCTGCAATCGATAAATGAGAACCAAACAAAGGCATGAGATACTCCGTGATCGAGTCGGGGTTGGAGCGAACGGGCAGGCTTGAACATCACCCGCCGAGCTGGCGTCGCAAATCGTCAAACTGGTCTTGTAGCGCACGGAACTCGTCACGGATCGACGCGAAGTCGCCTTGAAGTTCGCGTACGTTCGATTCGAGCGCGAGAACCCGCTCGTCGGAGGCCAGGGCCACGGGATACGTCGCGCTGGCGGAACGCATGGAAACGGGAGCGGGGCGTTCATCGCTCTCCTCGCGATTGTCGAGTTCGCTCAGGGTGGAGAGCGAGTCGTGCTTCTCGTCCTGAGGATAAAGGTTGTGATCGACCTCAATGCCGCGCCGTTCGAGCGGCCCGTTCGAGCGGATCAGGTTCGCGTCGAGCAGAGTCTGCAATTCGCGACGGAGGTCTTCCTGCGATTCAATCTGAACCATGCGACTGGCCCGTGTTCGCAGCTCACCCAATTGCTGTCGGCCGCGCAGCAACAGTTCCGTCAGGATGGCGAGCTGCGGGCCGGTCAATGCGGTCTTCAATCGCATGTAATGGCGATACCGTTCGGTGCGCCCTCCTTCGGTCTGAATGCAGCCGACGAAGCCGAGGCGTTGCAACTGATTGAGGGCCTCGGAAACATCGTTCTCGTCATAGGTCGAGATCGGGTCGCGATTGTTCTTCTGGTTGCAACCGGTCGTCGTTCCTTTCAGTGTCATGGGGTATTGATCGGGAACGGTGAACGCCTTCTCGAGCAACACGCCCAGCACGCGGCGTTGCTTGCGAGTAAACGAGGTCAGAGTAATCAATTCGTTGTTCGCGGAGTCAGACACGACAGGCTCTCCGATAAGGGCTTCCGGGCTTCCAAGGGTCGGGGAGCATAGCTGGCCATTTTGAGAATGTGCAGTGCGGCGAAAGCACCTCGACCGTGATGGGTGCCGTCGCTCATTGGTGGTCACTCAAAAAAACACTGTGAAGCATGGGCATCGCAAAGGTAGCCCTGTCGCTTCGCGACAGGAGGCGCGATGAACCAAGAGCGTCAATCCGTCGAATCATCTCAAACCAACGCAATACGCCTGCCTGCGATCT
>JAYVDI010000458.1:0-15583 GCA_043749505.1 Schlesneria sp.
GCCCCCTCACCCTAGCCCTCTCCCCCGAAGACGGGGGCGAGGGGACAAAGCCATTTCCCACAACATCGCTCGCCAGCCAGTCCAACAGTTCGGGGTGCGATGGCGGCAGGCCGCGCGTGCCGAAGTCGCTCGGCGTGGGAACCAGTCCGGTGCCGAAGTGATTCTGCCAGACGCGGTTCACCAAGACGCGCGGTGTCAGCGGGTTCTTCGGGTCGATGACGGCCTGAGCCAGTTCCAGCCGACCGCTCCCCTTGTTGAACGGCTTGCGTTCCGGGCCGGCAATGACTTCGAGGAACTGACGCGGAACTTCGTTTCCGGGACGGCCGGGGTTGCCGCGAATCATGATCCTCGGATTCTGAATCCCTCCGTCGCGCATCACCATCGCGCGCGGCGGTGCTCCCGGTGAGGTCACCTTGAGGTTCTCGACCTCCCGCTTCAACTGGGTGATCTTGTCTCGCACATCGCGACCAATCAGACGACGCGCTTCGTCGAGCGAGACCATCGCGGGCGAGCCGTCTCCGTACAGGATCAGCCTCACCTGCTCGGCTGCTTCGTCGGGGAGGGCCTTCGCGTCGGGAGTTGCTTTCTTGAGTGAGTCCCATTCGCCGCGAACTGCATCGAACAGCGAACCGTACAGCTTCGCGAGGTCGATCAGCGTCGCGGGCTTCTTCTCGACGATCAGTTGCCGCACGCGGGAGTTCACGCTTTTCGTGGCCGCGGCTTCGAGGTCTGACCACGACGCGGTGAGTTTATCGACTTCCATCGGGAACTCTGCCGCCGATACCTTCGCCAGCGAGTGCCACGGTCCGAGCACCGGATGCGGCATCGCGGCCGTTCGCTTCAGGAACTCTTCCCATCGCTTCACGAGTGGCTGTCGTGGTTCATTCTTCCCGGCAAAGACCGGTTGGCTCTTCTCGGCGATGCCGGGTGGAAGATTGAGCCAGTTGTTCGATTGGCGAGCCACCTGTTGCAGGCAGTCTCCCACCCGTTCGCGCAGCTCGTCGTGGAGCTTCGTCAGACTTTGCTGCTCGAATTCCGAGACCGCCTGCTCGCGTTTCGCCAATTCCTTTTGAAAGACCTCGTAGGCGGCGGCTCCCTTCGGCGTCCCGATGATCGGCAGATCATCCGGCTCCATCGACGAAGCGAAGACGCCGTACAGCGAGTAGTAATCGGCGGTCGGCACCGGATCGAACTTGTGATCGTGACAGCGGGCACAGCCGACCGTCAGTCCCATCAAACCTCGCGACACCACGTCGATTCGGTCGTCGATGATGTCATTGTTGTTGTTGAGGAACCGTCGCCCCACGGTGAGAAAGCCCATCGCGGCGAGTGCCTCCGAATTCGCCTCCAGCCCGATTTGATCGGCCGCCAACTGTTCGAGCACGAACTGATCGAACGGCTTGTCGGAATTGAAGGCATCGACCACGTAGTCGCGGTACGTGTACGAGTACGGATAGCGCGGCTCGGCCGTGAAGACGTAGCCCTTGGTGTCGGCGTAACGAGCCACGTCCAACCAGTGCCTCGCCCAGCGCTGGCCATACAGCGGCGAAGCAAGCAGCCGGTCGATCAGCCGCTCGTGAGCATCGGGTGACGAGTCCTCATCAAACTCGCGCACCTGCTCGAACGTCGGCGGAATGCCCCACAGGTCGAGGGTGACTCGGCGGATGAACGTGTACCGATCGGCAGGCGGCGAGAGAGCGAGGCCCTTCGCGTCGAGTGCCGCGACGATGAACGAGTCGATGGGCGTCGCAAGTCTTGTCCCCTCGCCCCCCGCTTTGGGGGGGAGAGGGTTAGGGTGAGGGGGGGGGCTTGTCGATACGGCGTCTGTGTCGTTGTTGCTCGTCGCCGACGGAGTCTTTCCTGATAGCGGAGCATCATCACCGCTCGGCCCCCTCACCCTCTCCCCCGAAGACGGGGGCGAGGGGATAAGAGGCCGCTTCACTGGCTGAAACGCCCAATGGTTCCTTGCGGATGAGCCATCTGCCGCGCCAGCCGCTTCGTCGGGCCAAGGCGTTCCGAGTTCCAGCCACTTCTTGAAGATGACGATCTTCTCGTCGGAGAGCTTTCCCTTGGGAGGCATCTGCGTTTCGCCGTCACGATAACTCAACGCCTTCATCAACCGCGAACCGTCCACATTACCGGCGGCCACGATCGGCCCGGTGTCCGATCCCTTGATGAAACCTCGTTTCGTGTCGAGCCTCAGCCCCGCTTCCGACTTCTTCGCGCCGTGGCATTCCGAACAGTGTTCGACCAGCAACGGACGGATCTGCTTCTCGAAGAACTCAAGCTGCTCGGGCGACGGTGCGTCGGCGGCCAGCAACGGCGAACCGATTCCCCACGCGAGACAGCAGACGGCGGCGAATCGAACAGCAGAAAGCATCCGGCGAAATTCCTCATACTGGGCGAGCCGGTTTGGGTGGGAGACTCTGGCGAGTCTTATCGGCAGGCCGGCGGGCTGAGATTGTGACGGATGAGCCACGACGTCGCAATCGGGATCACCGCGTCCAGGCGAGCCATCGCTCGAACAACGACTTCACGGACGGAGTCAGCCGGGTCCGATTGTAAGCGTCGCCGCACTTGCGGATCGCCTCGGCAACGGTCGGGTACGGATGAATCGTGGATGCGAGACGCCCGAGTCCGATGCGGTGTTTCATCGCGAGTACGATCTCACCGATCATCTCACCCGCGTGGTCCGCGACGATCGTCGCACCGACGATCCGATCCGATCCCGCCTGGACCAGAATCTTCACGAAGCCGTCCGTCGAGCCTTCTAAGATCGCGCGATCGACTTGACGTAAGTCCTGCACGAACGCCTGCACCGTGATCCCCTGCTCTGCTGCCGCTCGCTCGGTCAGTCCGACATGAGCCACCTCGGGCGACGTGTAAGTACACCACGGGATCACGAGCGCACTCGCCTTGGCTCGACCGAAGAACAACGCGTTTTGAATCACGATCCGCGCCATGAAGTCGGCGGCGTGAGTGAACTTGAACGGCGAGCAAACGTCTCCCGCCGCGAAGATGCGTGGGTTCGTCGTGCGCAGCCGGTCATCGACGACCACGCCCTTCGCACGGTCGTACTGCACGCCGATCGTTTCGAGGTTGAGGCCCTCCACATTCGGAGTCCGTCCCGCCGCGACGAGGATTTCGTCGGCTGCGACTTCGATGGTCTCGCCACTTCGTCGCACAAAGATTGTCTTCGTTCCTGTCCCCTCTCCCCTCGCCTTGGAGGGGAGAGGGTTAGGGGTTCTTTCTTCCGCTTCCTGCGTTGGCAAGGTCTCCTCACCGTCCGGCCCCCTCACCCTAGCCCTCTCCCCCGAAGACGGGGGCGAGGGGACAGGAAAAGGCTCCACGCTCGTCACCCGCTCCACAACTGAATCGAGCAGCACCCGCACGCCGTCTAGTTCGAGCGACGCCTGCACGAGCCGCGCGGCGGCTTCGTCCTCACGGCCGAGCAGTTGCTGCGACTTCTCGATCAGAGTCACCTGCGAACCGAGCCGCGCAAAAGCCTGAGCCAGCTCGCACCCGATCGGGCCTCCACCTATGACGACCAAACGCTGTGGAAGCTCTGTCAGGTTGAAGACCGTTTCGTTGGTGAGGTACCCGGCCTCGGCCAGTCCCGGCGTATCGGGTCGCGCCGCTCGCGCACCGGTGGCGAGGACCGCTCGTTTGAAACGCAGCGTCTGTCCCGCGACCTCAATCGTGTCCGGCCCGGCGAACCGGCCCTCGCCGAGAAAGACATCTACGCCGAGACTCCGAAATCGCTCGGCCGAATCGTTTGGAGCGATGTCGGCCCGGAGACGACGCAGGCGTTCCATCACGCGCGCGAAGTTGATTCTTGTCCCCTCGCCCCGGCTTTGCGGGGAGAGGGTTAGGGGGAGGGGCTCTTCATTCACGCCAAGCTCTGTCGCACGCTTGATGCTCGCCGCCGCACGAGCCGCGCTGATGAGCGCCTTCGACGGTACACAGCCCACATTCAGGCAGTCGCCTCCCATCAGATCGCGTTCGATCAGCGCGACTTTCGCCCCGAGTCCCGCCGCTCCCGCCGCCGTCACCAGCCCCGCCGTTCCCGCTCCAATCACAACCAAGTTGTAACGCGAGGCCGGTGTCGGGTTCACCCATGTCGGTGGATGAACATGGTCGAGCAGGCGGGCGTTATGTTCGTCGTGGGGCAGCATCAACAGTGAGGCCTTGCGATGGAGAGGTAAGGCGGACCAGACCTAAGGGGGCAGTCCTTTGGTTTGCCCGTCAAAAGTCGCCTTCAACTCTCCTCGTGACGAAAGCCGAGCGCGAGGAAACCCGCGATTGAATGATCCGAGCCGCGTTGAATACGCGGACGGCTTTCGTCGCGCCGAGCGTTGACGGCTACTTGAGTTCGACGGGGACATCCGTCGGGATCAGTCTCAGGCGGAGGTTGTAGGACTTGAGTTCGATGGACGGTTCACTCGCATTGACGTGGACACTGTGGAAGCCGCCGTATATCGAGGGTGTGGTTGAATCGTGGAGCCGTTTGCCCGACTGCTTGTGAATCGCCTGGATGCTGAGTGTGCCGTAGTTCAGGTTGCCTTTTTGTTTCCAACTGCGCGAGACGAATAACATTACCGGCAGGGAACGGAATCGATCGACGACGAGATTCTGGTGCTTCACCTCCTGCTGCCATGTCAGCTTGCCGTCGGCGCGGTTCCAAGCGGAGACGATGCCGTGAGCGCGCACTGACAGCAGGCTCTCGCCGTAATGGTGGACGCCGCTGTTGTCGGGCGTGTTGACAATCAAAAAGATGTGGTGGTCGTCAGCGACGGCAAACGTGTCGCCCGGTCGGGGTTTCGGAGAATTGGCGGGGAGTGGTTCCAAGGGTGTCCGGCGTCCGGTGGCGACTTCGATTCGTTCGGGCGCGCCATCCGGCGGCAAGACCAGGACTTCGTCATCGTCCAAGGGTGAGGCAAACGACTGCGATGGGAACTCGGCCTTCCAGCCTTCGGACTTCGTCAGCGGATTGACCAATCGCAGCAGGGTCTTCGATTGATTGCCAAACAGCTTTCGTGACTGGGACTGCTCCATCACCAGCAGTGAGTCGCCGCGTGTGAGCAGTGTATTCGCCAGCAAAGCACCCAGCCCGTCCGTCTTCAGAGGCTGGCCGTCGAGCGCGCGGTACGCCTGCGCCTGGGTGTGGTCTTGCGGCACAAGGAAGACCGCGTGTTGAGTTCCCAGCACCTGCGAGTATTGCGGCAGGCCGTCTTTGCGCCAGAGTTCTTCACCTGTACGTGGGTCGAGAGTTGTGATCGAGCGGCGACCGTACAGGCACAAATAATTCGGCAGGACCACCGCGAGCCGTCCAGTGAACTGAGCCGACTGCATCAGTGACATCTGGCGCCCCGAGTCTCGATTGGCAAGGAGCATCGCTTGTGGCGGGGGACGAGACGCATGACGCCAGGCCGGCCCGCCCTCACCCACGCCGTCGAGCGGCTTGGACCAGAGCAGCCGTCGTTCGGTCGGCGAGAACATGTGCAGCACGTCGCGATTGACTGCCACCAATTGATGACCCAGAAAATCGGTTGAGACAAACGCCTCGCTCTGATTGCTGCGCGTTCCGCTACGCAGTGAAGCGAGCCAGGCGAATGAGCCGTCGAGGAGGGACTCGAATGCCAGGCGTTGTTCTTGCGCATGGATCTCGATTCCCAGTGATCGGAAATACGGGAGCGACGATGTGAGCGAGACCTCTTGGTACGGCGGCATGTATTGCACGGTCCCTTGCACGACCTGCAAGGGGCGGTCATCCCACGGGCGGAGGAGCGGCCGTTTCGTCGAGTCGAGTTGTCCGTCACGGTTCCATTCTTCGAGCAGTTTTTCGACGGTGCGACCTTCGCTCAGTGTCACGTCGGCGAATTCGGTCGCCATGCGGCGGCGGTAATGAGCGGCGTCGGCGGGCATCTGGAATTGATCCATCAAACGCGCGAGTCGCTCGACGGCGCGAGCAGCCACCGCGCGATCGGCATCGTCGGTCCACTTCAATAGTTCAAGCTGGGCACCGCCGAAGTCACCCGCTGTGGCAAGGTCGTCGATGATCGCGGCTTGTAGCGTCTTCGCGGCCGGATGGAAGGCGAGCAGCCGTGCCTGCTGGATCGCAGCAGTCAGGGCAGTCGCCACCGCATCGCGTGAGTTTATCGCGACAGCGCGTTCGTGGAGAGCTTCCGCCAACAGGACTCCGACCTTGGAGTCGATCTGTGTTCGCTCCTGACCTTGCGAGGTGGACCAGACTTCGGAGAGTCGCCCGGCAATCCAAGGAACACGTTGAACAGAGACCTGTCGGTCGTCGGTGCGAGTGATCGCGACGTTGTTTGGAGTGAGAGCGTTCAGCGACCAGTAGACATCGAACGCCGCTGCGAACCGACCTTCGGAAATGTGGCGATCGGCAGTCAGCTCTTGGACAAGCAGCTTCTCATCGGGGAGAGCCGCGATCTCGGTCAGTTCCGTCAGCGCGGCCTCGTTGGATTTGGGGTCGAGTCGGATGATCGCGGCGAGTGATTCGATGAGTGCCGCGTGATGGCGAACTCGTTCGTCGTCGGACAGGCTCTCGGTGGCAAGCGAGCGTAGCAACGGCAGTGCGGCGGCATGATTGCGGTTGAGCAGATGGACCTCGGACTCACGCAGCAGCGCCCAAGGGTCGGACGGGTTGATCGCTTTGCGGCGCTGAATCTCGGCGAGCAACGCTTCGCGCTGACCAAAGCCGACCGCGCCGAACGGACCGACCGAAACGAGCTTGCCTCGGTGCATCGCCAAGTTTCCCAGCGGCGGATGCTTGGAAGGCACGTACGTTTGCAATGCGGTCTTCCCCGTTTTGAGGTCGATCGTCCGCAGCTCACCCGTGCTCAGCGGGATGTAAAACTGGTCGTCCACCGCGAGGCCACGTCCCGACGGACGGGCTTCGTCGCCGAGTGGAACGGTCCAGAGTGGCTTGCCGGTGGCAAGGGCCAGCGCCCCGATCTCATGCCGTCCAACCAGGATCACACGGTCGTCAAAGACTCCCGCCAAGTAGAGCCACGCCTCTTTCGGCTTCTCCCACAGCTTCTTGCCGTTGAGTGCGTTCAGCGCGAGGATCATCGACTCTTCAGGCGGCGTGTAGACCACGACGCTTCCCGCGATGATTGGTGCTGAGGGGGACCATTGTGACGCGAGGTCTCGCTGCTGAACGAAGTGTGCTCCTTGGTCTCGATCCGCCGAACCATTTACTGGCTGAAGGCGATGTGCCCAAAGAACGGACTGTCTCAACCGATCCACGGCCACGAGCCAGCCGACCGTCGTCGGACAGATGGCGATCCCGCCACTTGAAGCGATCGGAGCCGAGTACCAGCGTCGGCCGATGTCCTGTTCAATCTTCGTGTCGGAGAAGGCGATCAGTTGCGACCAGCGCGGCGTTCCGGTGGCGCGATCGAGCGAGGACAGTCGAATCTCGTCCCCTTTTCCGACCACGACGAGCAGCTCGTCACCGTCAATGGCCGGGACACCGAAGAAGTAAGAGCCGGCGAGCGGCAGGTCGAATGACTCCAACGATTCGACACCGCCGACGCTCCACAGTGGCCGTCCGGTGCGAAGGTCGTAGGACACGAGGCGATTCGATTTCCAAGGGATCCCGTTCGGATCGGGGGCCTCGTTTGAGCCATCCCAACCGAAGTGTTGTCCCGGCTGGTTGCGAGTTAGAATGCCGTGGTCCTCGATCACGAAGACTTGTCGCCCGTCGCTGCTGATCTGGTTGTAGTTCCCGTCACGAAACATCAGATTCATCAGGGGATGGTTCTCGGCGGCTTGTCCTTGGTACTCGCTGGCATCGACCTGAAACTGATTCACACGGAACCGCCAAGCATCACGCGGTTCAACCTGCTGCGGCGGCAAGCCCGCGATGATCCGTTCGGGGGAGACGCCTTCGATGCTCTCCCACAGCGTCTTGCCGGATTCCAGATCGACGGCTCGCACGCCACGCAGGTCTCGGTAAAGAAGTTGCCCGCCCACGACGAGCGGCATTGAAGCGAGAATCGGCGCACGGTCTTGATCGAGCAAGTCTTGGAACAGCCATTGCACGCGGCGTCGCACGGTGTGACTGGTCGTCATGGGGATGGACCAGAGCGGAGAGAGCAGTGGCTCGCCACCGATCGCTTTGCCAACCCGAGCCACCGTTCCGTAGAGCTGCGTCCAATCGGCGAGTGCGATCGCCCGCAGGGATGTTTTCCAGTCGGAACTGTTGAGCCACGTCGCGGGATTCACGGGGCCGGAACCAAGCTGGACCGGCGCGGCGGGTGAGTCATTCGCGCCGGAGATGAGAGCCTGGCTGGCCTCAATGTTTCCTGATTGTTTGATCGCGAACGCGACCTTCAACCGCCAAGCGGGCTGCTTCGCGAACAGAGCCGGTGAGCGGGGTAAATCTTCAAACCACGCGGCAGCCAATCCGAACTCAGCCCGATCGAAGTGCAATGAGCCAAGATAATTGGCCGCTTCGTATCCGGCGGGTGTGTGAAAAAAACGGGTGGCAACGCTGACGTAATCGACGGCGCGGCCACTCCGTTTGGCGGCGGCCAACATCTGCGAAGCCAGACCGGAGTATTGGGTGCGATAGTCATCGAGCAGTTCGGCGGGAGCCGCGCCGAGCAACGAGTTGGCTGTTTTTCGCACCGACTGCCATCGTCCGTCAGGGAGTCGATGAAGCGAGTCCTCTGGCAAATCGAGCAGCCGTTGCAACAGATCCTGTCCGCTCTTCCAGTCCTTGCGCTGGATCGCCGCTTCTGCCGCGCGGAACACTTGTTGAACTTTGGGGTCTTGCGGCGCACGGCTGTCGATGTGATCGCGGCCATTCGCCCGATTACCGTCCGCGCCGTCGGCCGGGGCATCCGCGTTCATTCCGCCAGGGGTACGCCCTCTCTGACCAAACAGATCTCGCAATTTCTTCTGCAACCACAGCGGGTCCAATTTGGGCAGATCCTTTTCTGCGGGGACTGCTTCTTTCGCCTCTGGTTTAACTTCCGCATCCGCTTTCTTTTCCGTCGGAACGGCCTCGGGGTTGGCTTTCGTTTTCGGCTTGGCAACGTCGGCCTGTTGCCAAACGAGCGGTGCCAACTCCGCCACCAAGCCGTTCAGTTGTCCGATGCTCGTGACGGGACTGGCGTCCGCGCCCGACATCGTGAAGTGCATCAGTGCTGCTACTAGAACTAGACCGGCACACTCCGTGAGCGATTTCACCCAGCTCGCATACGGCGAGTGGCGAGGACTCGATGATGGCCGAACCACAACCAACAGACACGATAGGGAATCACGTCTCACGAGCATGTCGCCGTCCTCGAATGCGGTCTGCACTGATAATGTTGTTCGGCGCGGTTGCGCCATCGCTTTGGGTAGAAGTCCGATGCCGGATGGACCGTATCACCGAAGTCAGGCAATTTTCTACTTCGCAGATTGCATCTGCGGCACAAGAACTACGGTCGAAAGAAGTGCGGCGGAGTATACCGGTCGGCCCGCGCGAAACCAGAAGCGACGCGAGTCTGAGCATTGATCGGCTGAAACTCGGCCGATTCGTTGCAGGCATCCAAAACCGTCGCTACACTCCCCGGCTCTTAAAAGGCTTGGATTTCGGCTGGATTGAGTGAGCAACAGTGGTTTTGCTCGCGTCCGCCCCAGCCGTGTTGGTCTTCGTATTAAGCAACGCGAAAGGCGAATTACGTCATGTCGAATGAAGCGAAGCTGGTTGTCGAACCGCGTTCCGAGATGGGTTCGGCTGCATGTCGTCGTCTCCGCAAGCGTGGTCTGGTTCCGGGTAATGTCTACGGTCACAATGCCGATCCCGTCGCGATCATGGTTGCATCCGACATGCTGGGCTTGGTTCTCAAAACAGGATCTCGAGTGGTCGATCTCGATGTTTCTGGCAAGCAGGACAAGGCCGTCATTCGCGAGGTGAAGTGGGAAGTCTTCGGTCGCTACGTCGAGCACTTCGACCTGCTCCGCGTCGATCCGAACGAGCGTGTGACGATCACGGTGCCGATCGTGTTGAAGGGGACTGCCCCCGGTGCCGTCGGCGGCGGAATGGTCGAGCAGCCTCTGCACTCGATCGTGATCGACTGCTTGGCCTATCAAATTCCCGATTCGATCATTGTTCGCATCGGTGCGCTTGAATTGGGGCAAATGATTTGTGTTCGCGAATTACCGCTGCCAGAAGGTAGTCACGCTCACACCGCCCCCGACGCCATCGTCGTTCACATCGTTAAGGCTCGTGAGGAGGCTGAGGCTGCCGCCACGCCAGGAGCATCGGAGCCGGAAGTCGTCGGCAAGAAGGTGGCAGACGTGGATGCCGCCAAGGACGACAAGAAGAAAAAATAACGAGTTTGTTGGGCTTGATGAGGCGGTGGGGAGCTGTTGGGGTGGGGTGGTTGATCTCGTCTTCGTCGGAGATGGGTGATGAAGATCGTCGTGGGGTTGGGTAATCCCGGCGACAAGTACGTGGGGACTCGCCACAACATCGGATTTGATGTGCTGGCAGAGTTTGGGCGCAGATGGGGTGCGACCAAACCCAAAGTCCGGTTTGAAGCTGAGATGTCTGAAGTCTTGTGCGCCAACGAACGACTTCTGCTTGTTGCGCCACAGACCTTCATGAATCTCAGTGGCCGCAGCGTTCAACAGTTCGTACGTTTTTTTCAACTGCCACTGACAGACTTGTTGGTGGTGGGAGATGATCTTAATTTGAAGGTCGGCCAGCTCCGATTACGACAATCCGGCTCGGCGGGTGGTCAAAAGGGGTTGCTCAGTGTTTTGACCTGTCTTGGGACTGAGGAAGTGCCGCGACTGAGGCTTGGCGTCGGTCGTCCTGTCGGGAATTCCGACGCTGCGGAATATGTTCTTGGGCGGTTTCGCAAAGATGAATTACAGCGTGTTGATGAAGCGGTCAGTCGGGCTGCATCCTCGATTGAAGTGTGGGTTAAATGCGGTCTGTTGGCTGCCATGAACCAGTTCAATGCGGATCCGATCAGCGATCAAGGGGCCGCATCTACGGAAGGTTAAGTCGAGAGCATAATCGAGGCCAGGGTCTACTTGTTGGCTTTTGGTGGCGCCCACGCAATAAATTCACAGGGGGATCGGCTCGAACGATTGGGGCCGGTTGCAAATCGTGGCGAATCCTGTACAAGGTTCTTCGCACGCTCCCCGGTAATTTTGAATATTGGTTTGAAATCGCGTTGGCAGTAATTGGTGATGAGTCGAGTAGGCCCGTGTTTGGGCTGGCAAATTTATAAACCGGCCGTGTTCTGACAGATCGGCCCCACGTGGCGACAATTCTCGAAGGGATTTTATTTTGGCTGAGTATCAGTACGAAGGGATGTTCCTGCTGGACAGCAACAAGTTCGCGGCCGATGCCGAGGGGACGCAGCAGGCAGTGCATGGCATCCTTGATCGAGTTGGTGCCAAGTTGGTGGCGTCTCGTCCATGGCAAGACGGCAAGTTGTGTTACCCCATCGAGAAGCACCGGAAAGGCCTCTACTACCTGACCTGCTTTACGATGGATGGCGATCAAATGGCCGAGCTGAATCGGCTGTGCAAGTTGAATGAAACCGTGTTGCGCCAACTGGTGATTCGTCATCCCAAGGTGATCTTCGACGCCATGGTCGATGCATTGACCTCTCACGACGGTGCCCTCCACAGTCCGGAACAGCGTCCCGACCCACGTGATCCCCGTTCTGGCGGTTACGGCGAAAAAGATCGTGCTCCCGAAGGGTTTGAAGAGGGCCGCTAGGCATCCATCACGTTCTGGATAATGCGTTTGTCAGATTGGCTTGATTCGTTGGTGTTTTTGTTGGAACCAGCCACTGAAGGGGTTCAATCATGGCGAGCTACAACAAGGTCATCTTGATTGGCAATCTCACTCGTGACCCGCAGGTGAAGTATCTTCCGAGCGGAACTGCAGTCGCTGAGATCGGCCTTGCGGTGAATCGCACTTGGTTCGACAAGCAATCCAATTCCAGAAAGGAAGAGGTCACGTTTGTTGATGTGACACTTTGGGATCGCACTGCTGAAGTCGCCGGTGAGTACTTGACCAAGGGCAAGCAAGTCCTGATCGAAGGCCGCCTGCAGATGGACTCTTGGGAAGACCGCGAGACCAAACAGAAACGGACTAAGTTAAAAATTGTCGGCGAGAGCATGACCATGCTGGGTAGCCGTAACGATGGTGGCGGTGCTCCGGGAGCTGGCGGTTCCAACAGCCGTGGGGCCGCTGCACCGGCAGCTCGAGATGGTGGTGGCGGCGATCAAGGTGGGTTTTCTCAGGACACCGGTGACTACCCCAGTTTTGAAGATACATCGAGCGGTCCCGTGATTAGTCCGTCCGTTGACGAAGTCCCGTTCTAACGGATCGGTATGGAGTTGATTTCCCAATCCAACAATTGAAATGATGAGGTCTTGAGTTCGCCTGACAGCGAGTCAGCCTCTGTTGCACAGAAACCCTATTTGGTTCGGCCCATCGGGGTCGGCATGTTTTCACGGAATCCAGCAAGATGTCACGCGCAACACATACCGCTTCCGGTCGTCCACGAATTTCCCGCCAAATTGAACTGCTGTTGGCTGACGATGTCGAGTCGCTCGGCAAGCGCGGCGAAGTCGTTCGTGTGCGTCCTGGCTACGCTCGCAATTTTCTCCTGCCGAATGGCATGGCGACCCTCGCCACCGAGGACAACAAGCGCCGCGTCAAACGCCATCAAGAGAAACTGGAGAGCATCGAAGTTGAGCGGATTAAGCAACTCAAGGTGCGCGCCGAGGCTGTGGGCAAGTACAGCGTGACGCTCGAAGCCAATGCCAACGAAGAAGGTCACTTGTACGGTTCCATCATGGGGCCTGATATCAGCAAGGCGCTCAAGGCTGCTGGCTACCAGATCGAATCCGACGATGTTCGCTTGGACGGGCCTCTCAAGGAATTGGGGATGTACACCGTCAAGATTCACCTGCACGCCGATGCCCAGACTGAGGTCAAGGTATGGGTGGTCCCTGCTGCGAAGAAATGATTCGCAGTTCGGATATTTGTTGCTCACGACGGCGACGCACCCTGCTTTGGGTGCGTCGCTATTTTTTTTCCAGGCGGCGGTGTCGCGGTTCTGGCGTGCGAACTCTTTCGCGTTATAGGGCTGCTTGTCATGGCTGATTTGAATTCTCGTGGCAGCCTTGGCGGCGCTCATCTCCCACCACAAAACCTCGTGGCGGAACGAAGTGTTCTCGGTAGCGTGCTGCTTGAGAATCATGCCATCGACGAGATCGCCGACATCCTCCGGCCCGAGCACTTCTACAGCGACATTCACCAGTCGATCTATGCCGCCATTCTCCGTATGCACGAAGCGAATCGCCGCTCGGACATCGTCACGCTGGCCGAGGAATTGGATGCCCGCTTGCAGTTGGAGGACATTGGTGGTGCCCCGTACCTGATCGAAATCTTGGAGACGGTTCCACACGCGGCGCACGCGAAGTACTACGCCGAGATCGTTCGTGACAAATGGATTCAACGCAGTTTGACGAACGTCTGCACTGGGATTCTCCGTGACTGCTACGACGGGTCCGACGACACGGCCGACGTATTGCAACGAGCCGAGCAAGGCATCTTCCAGATTCTGGCGGATCAACAGGGTGGTGCGAAGCTGAGCATGGATGAGATCATGCACGCGACACTCGACCGCATTAAAGCTCGCATGGACAAAGAGGGTTCGATCAGCGGGCTATCGACCGGGTTTACGGAACTCGACCGCCAGACGAACGGCTTTCAACCCTCCGAGTTTGTCATCATCGCCGCCCGTCCGTCGATGGGTAAAACGGCCTTTGTCTGCAACGTCGCCGAATGGGTGGCGGGTGCGGGCGAGACGGCTACGCTGATCTTCAGCCTCGAACAATCGAAGCTCGAACTTGCCGAGCGATTTCTCTGTATCCGGGCTAGGCTTGACGGACATCGCCTGCGTAAAGGTCATCTCGATGCAGCAGAACGCCATGCCCTGATACAGGCCTCATCAGAGCTGAGCGAACTGCCGCTCTTCATCGACGACCAGCCGGGGCGGACGGTTGGTCAAATCAGTGCCATCTGCCGACGACTCAAACGACGAAACAACCTAGGCCTCGTCATCATCGACTACCTGCAACTGATCGAGTCGGATGACAAGCGGGCCAGTCGCGAACAGCAGATCGCGCAGATCACACGGCGACTCAAGGGGATCGCCAAGGAATGTGAGCTACCCGTGATTGCCCTGTCACAGCTCAACCGCGGCGTGGAGTTGCGCGAGGACAAGCGGCCTCGCTTGGCAGACCTGCGTGAGAGCGGTGCCATCGAGCAGGATGCCGACATTGTGATGTTCCTGCACCGCCCGGATGCCTACAACCCGGACGACAGGCCCGGCCTCGCAGAGATCGTCGTTGCCAAACACCGCTCCGGTCCCACAGGCATTGTGAACTTGCAATGGAAGAAAGAGTCGATGCGATTCACCGACCACGATGGTGGTATTGACCCTTCCATTGCAGACAAGTTTTGAGGCGATTTTTTCTGGTTGCTTCTGTTCCCTCACCCTGGTCTCTGCGGAGAAATGATTAGAACTCAATTTCAAAACGAGTGCTTCGTCAACGCTAAGGGGCTGTGCATCTACTACGTCCGAGTTTGGCCGTAGGGTGCGTGGAGTCTTCGGAACGTACCGTGATCGGGAACGCCTGTCGCTTCTCGGTGCGTTCCGAAGGCTCCACGCACCCTACGCGTGTCATCATGTCCAAAACCCCTCGGACGCAGTAAATGCACAGCCCCTAAGATTTTTGGGGCCGCTCACGATGCCAACCCCCAACTTACGATTGACGCAAAACTAGAGGGTTCCACCGTCATCGAATGTCCAGCTCTCGCTTGCGCGTCGGGTTGGTTTTTTGAGGCAAAAACAGGTTTTGAAATGCGTTCTAGCGCTACTGACACTCGGCCGATCAGTGCCTGAATTCTGTAATGGCTGCTCTCTGAGCCGAGCTGCGATTTTTGGGACGTTGAGGCCGGTCTCTTGACCGAGCCACGGTTTGTTGGCCAAAGGTCTCCGCATTCTGAACGTGGGAAGAAGCTCGACTTCAACGTCTCTCGGCCATCCGAGGAGACCTTCGATCATGCAGTTTGGCTCGGTCAGAAGACCGGCCACAACGAGTCGATTTGCCGAACTCGAATGCGCGTCCTTCGGTCTTCGAGAACCAGCTCCATTCGTCGATCCCGTGTTGTGGATTCGGCAACGACATGCCGTTCGCCGCGACTTCCTTCCCCATCGCCTCCAACAACGGCAGAGCCAGCGTGCCCCCCGCCAAACCTTTGAGTACCGCGCGACGGTCAAAGTGAACGGAAGAGGTCATGAAATACATCTTGAAATCAAAGCTTGAGTCGTGGTGGTTGTGACTTTTGTTTGTCAGAAGAAATCACGGCTCTTGGAACGCGAGCCTGCGCTGTCGTGTTAGAACCTTCGGACTCCCGCTGCCTACTGAAGTGGACCCCATAATTCGGACCACGGGGAGCCATTTCTTAGATGGTGTCAGCGAGGTGGACGGCGAGCGGTTTGGTAGGCGTGCCAGGGTGTCC
>JAYVDI010000459.1:0-19549 GCA_043749505.1 Schlesneria sp.
CTAACCCTCTCCCCGCAGAGCCGGGGAGAGGGGACAAGAAGGAGCTCCTCCATCATGCGGATGCACCAGCCGCCCGCCGCACGGTTGGCGAATCGTGAGGTCGATGCCTACAGTGGCGGCCTCGTTCCGTTCCCGAATTTGGAGCCTGCGCCATGTCTCTGCCGCGAATTGAGTTGCCCGGTCGGTCTTGGTCTCGTCGCGAGTTCCTGCTGTCCGGCGGAGCGGCCCTCGCCGCGTGGCCGATGCTGGCGGGACCGACATCGGCGATCGCTCAGAAGGCGGTGAAATTGCCGGGCTATCCGTTCACGCTCGGCGTCGCTTCGGGCGATCCGTCACCGGACGGATTCGTGTTGTGGACGCGACTCGCCCCGAAGCCGCTCGAAGGGGGCGGCATGCCGCACGAGAACGTCGTCGTGAGCTGGCAGGTCGCCGACGATGAGGCGATGACGAAGGTCGTCGCGCAGGGAACGGCCGTCGCCGCGAGAGAACTCGCGCACTCTGTCCACGTCGAGGTCGAGGGCCTTCAGCCGGGCCGCTGGTACTGGTATCAGTTCAGCGCGGCGGGCGAGGTCAGTCCCAAGGGACGGACTCGCACGACTCCGCGCGCCGACGAACTGCCCGATCGGTTGCGCTTCGCCTTCGCCTCGTGCCAGCACTTCGAGACAGGCTTCTTCACCGCGTATCAGCACATGGCGCAGGAAGACCTCGACCTGATCGCTCATCTCGGCGATTACATCTACGAGGGTGCGGGAAAGGAGAAGCAGGTGCGGCAGCATGTCGGGCCGGAGCTGCACACGCTGGAGGACTATCGAAACCGGCACGCTCAGTACAAGACCGACAACTTTTTGCAGGCGGCGCACGCGATGTGTCCGTGGCTGATGACGTGGGACGATCACGAGTTCGCCAACAACTGCGCGGGTGCGATCTCCGAGAAAGCCGACGAGTCTCCCGAGACCTATCTCTTCCGCCGCGCGTTCTCGTACCAGGCGTACTACGAACACATGCCGCTCCGTAAAGCACAGCTTCCCAAGGGACCGGACTTGCTGCTCTATCGGCAGGTCGCGTTCGGTCGGTTGGCGGGGTTCCAGATTCTGGACTCGCGCCAGTATCGCACCGACCAACCATGTGGCGACGGCAACAAGCCACAGTGCGCGGGGGCGTTCGATCCGAAGGGGACACTGCTGGGAGACGCTCAGGAGCAGTGGCTCTATAAGACGCTCGACGCTTCGCCCGCCGCGTGGAACGTGTTGACTCAGCAGGTGATGATGGCCCGCGTCGATCGCGTCGTGGGGGAAGAGAAGGCGTACAGCATGGACCAGTGGCCGGGCTATGAAGCCAACCGCCAGCGCGTGCTGAAGTTCTTCGCCGAACGGAAATCGCTCAACCCGATCGTGCTCACCGGCGATATCCACACGAACTGGGTCAACGATTTGCAGGTCAACTGCGACGACGAAAAGTCGCCTATCGTCGGGACCGAGTTCGTCGGCACCTCGATCAGTTCGAGTGGCGACGGCATCGACCAGCCCAAGACCGCACCACAGATGCGCAGCGAGAACCCGTTCGTCAAGTACTTCAACGCCGAACGCGGCTATGTCTCGTGCGAGGTGACTCCCAAGACTTGGACCTCGCGCTACCAAACGGTCCCATTCGTCACCAAACCCGACGCACCGCTGGTGACACGCAAGACGTTCGTCGTCGAACGCGACAAACCCGGCGCTGTCGAGTCGTAACGATGACTCCAGCACCTGGATGAGGGGAGCGAACTGTGACGCACGATGCCAACAAAGGACCGGCGAGGACATGGGGCGCGTTTTTGAGAAGCGGAATTCAAACCGCCATGAACACGTTGAATTGGAAAACTCGCTCAGCGACTTTGGTCCAAATCGAGATGCCGGAATTCGTACCGATACCAACTCAGCAAGATCGTCCACTGACAGAGCATGAGCGGTCACTCGTTAAGTGGTTGTTGGAACACGGCAATCCGGACGCCGCCGAGTTTCTCCCCCAACTCGCCGATGCGTGGGTTGTGTCTCGATGCCCGTGTGGCTGTGCCAGCATTGGCTTCGCCATTGGCGGAGTCATTCCCGCAGACGATGCAGGGATGCACATCCTGTCGGACTTTGAATGGCAGGGCGACGGTGTGTATAGCGGAATATTCGTGTTTGCCTGCGGTGGACAACTCGCCGGCTTTGAAGTCTGGTCTCTCGACGGGAAGGCATCCACCTCTTCGCTTCCGCGCATTGATCAATTGCGGCCACTCGAAGTGACCGCGACCGACTAATCGTGGTGATGTTCGCCACTCAATAAATCTTTACTACAACACCAGGCCACTATGTCCGATCTGACTTTGATTGCAGCACCCGGCCCTACAGAGCGCACGGTGCGCACGCCGGATGGGCTGATCCACAACGTCCCCGCCGATTGGAGTCTGCTTCCGCCGGGAGACGCGGGCGTGACGCGGCGTGTCAAAGCGGCTGGTCCTTCGTGGACCGTGCAAGAGAAGAAAGGCCGCAAGCTGTTCTCGCGCGGTGTGTGGGCACCGACCGTGCGGATCGAGACGATTCGCGCCGAGTTGGCCGCCGAACGTTCGACCGATGCCTATGCCAAGCGGATGGCGTCGAGTGCGCTCCGTCGTGAGAACAAGCAGACCGAGTACTTCGAAGATTTTTGTGCAGCCGTCGTCGAGTTCCTCCGCTTCGCACCGCGCTACTCCGAATTGGCCGTTCAACTCGCGCAGGCGGTGACCCAACATGCGACTCCCATCGGCAGCGGCACCGTGGCGCGCACCGAACGGATTCCGATCGAGCGTCGCGCGGAGTCGGCCGTAATCGCCTGGCTGCGCCATCAAACGACGGGCTACGACGAGATGAAGATCGCGCGGGTGAAAGGCCAGCGCCGCGAGGTCCGCCGAATGCTCGCGGAACAATCGCGCGCAATGTTGAACTCGTACCGAACGGGCGCGGCCGTCGATCCCGCCATCTGTCCGTTGCGACGTGCTCTGATAAAGTAAACGAGGTGCGGATGCCGTTCTGCCGCGCGAAGGCTTGGGAACGAGGCCGCAATCATTTCCCAACACTCGTAGTCTGGACCCCTTGGTCCGGACTACGTCATCGCAAATCGGGAAGCGATTGCTGCGCTGATCCTTACTCGCGCGAGCCATTTCCCAAGATCATCAGTCCCGCAGCGGCCGCGCTGCCACCCGAGCCGAGCTTGGGGTCGGATGTCGTCGGATTGCCAAACGTATTCGATGTGAACCCCGAATTGCCCGCGCTGGTTGTCGAAGTGGGAGGCGTCAGAACGGGGACGCGGCCCGGCTGCGGTTGGCTTGGCGGAACAGCAGGCGTGAACGAGGCGGGACTGATCGAATGCCCCGCCGACTTCTGAGTAAACGCGGCGGGTGGAGACGGCGGCACCAGGCCGGGCGTCTCACCAAACATCGACGAGGCGGTCACCGACAGACCCGGCGCGGGCGGCCGTTGCTCTTCCTTGGAGCCTCCCCCCGTAGGCCACATCACACGCTGCCCGGCAAAGTTGGTTCCGTCGTAGATTGTGCCGCGCTGAAACGGTCCCGTGCCGAGTACCCAAGTGTCTCGCGAGTCGGCGGTGATGGGATACGACCCCGACTGCCAGACCGCTTGGCCGGTGACTTGGTTGTAGGCAAAGGCGGCTAGCTTGGCGACGCCTCGCTGATGAGTGCTTTTGGCCAGCGGGATCTCGGGGATAACCGAAGGGACTCCACCCATGACGGCGGATGTTGGCAGATTGGTTTGTGGAATTCCCAGCAGCACGTCTTGGCGATTAGTCCCGACCGCTCCGGCGCGGGCCTCCACAACATAAGTTGCCTGCTCGCGATTGCTCTTGAGATACACGCCCGCTGCCAGCAGTTTCTGACGCATCGAGCTGACGATGTAGCCCTCGTCGGACGCCCCTTTCAAGTACTGCGGATCGAAGTAAACGTCTTTGCCCTCCAACAACGAGAAGTCCATGTCATTGATGGACCGGTCGATCGCTGTCGAGATCAAGACCTGCTCGGTACCAGTTCGCAGCGTGTCGGACATGCGCGTGGTTCCACAGCCCACCGAACAAATCGGCAGGACGAGGCAGAACATCACAACGCTCGTTCGCCACCAACAAAAGAGGCCAAGACGGCATCTTGAAGCGGCGCGCAGACACCACAGGTCACTCATCATCCGTGATGAAGCTCCGATGCAAAGAAGTTGATTGGGGGAAGAATTGGGGGGCGAATGATAGTGAAACGATCAGCCTCACCAAGGCCAATTCTGGTGCTACCGCACCGAGGTCAAACTCTGCTCGTTTCCATCGCCGCGACACACCAGAGCATCAATGCCCGTCCTTCAAGGCAATCAACCGTCTTCACCGACTGACAAGCCACGGCAGCGGTTCACCCGCCTTCGGCAGCTTGACAAGTTGCACGCCCGTCACGGCCGGGTTCTGAGCGACCTCTTCCAGCGTGGCAGCGTCCGGTTCGTTGTCGAGGTTCAGCACCGCGATGGCGTCTCCACCCGGTTCGTTCTTCTCGCGACCGAGCGCCATGTGCGCGATGTTCACGCCGCACTTGCCGCAAACCGTGCCGATGAACCCGATCACGCCGGGACGATCAATGTGTCGGTAGAGCAGCAGCAGCCCGTCGAGGTACGCATCGAGATGGAACTGATCCAGACGGACCAGTCGCAGGAACTGCTTCCCGAAAATCGTTCCCGCCGCCGTCAGTTCACCCGTGTCCGTGACGACCGTCGCCGAAATCAGCGTCGAGAAGTCGCCGACTTCGTGAGACAGCTCTTCCTTAATCTCGATCCCACGTTCCTTCGCCAGCATGTCGGCGTTGACGATGTTCACGTTGTCGGCCAGGGCGTTCGAGAGGAGTCCCGTGGCGAAGGCGTTGGAGATCAGCTTCGTCTTCTTGGCGGCGGCCTCCCCCTTGAATTGCAGCCGCACACTGCGAACGCCACCCTTGTTGAGTTGCGACAGCAGCAGGCCGAGGCGACGACCGAGGTCCAAGTACGGGTGCATGTCGGCCATCTCAGCGGCCGAGATCGGAGCCATGTTCACCGCGTGCCGCACTTCATTCCGGACGAGGAAGCCGGTGATGATCTCCGCCGCTTCCACTGCAACCAACTCTTGAGCCTCATCGGTGGACGCTCCGAGATGCGGCGTGGCGAGAACTTGAGGCATCTGAGCCAGTGACCAATCGGTCGGTGGCTCATGTACGAACACATCGAGAGCCGCACCCGCCACATGCCCCGATTGAATGGCCGCAGCGAGAGCCGCTTCGTCGATGATCCCGCCTCGCGCACCATTGATGAGCCGCACACCCTTCTTCATCTTGGCGATGCGGGCCGCGTTGATGAGGCCCTCGGTTTCGGGAGTCATCGGAGTGTGGACCGTCAGGAAATCGCACTTGCCGACCAAATCGTCGATGTCGCGATAGAGTTCGATCCCTTCCGCCCGAGCACGCTCTTCGGACAGGAACGGGTCGTACCCGAGTACCTGCATTTCAAACGCCTTGCACCGGCGAGCCACCGTTAAACCGATTCGGCCGAGACCCACAACGGCGATCGTCTTTCCCGCCAGTTGAGTTCCCGTGAAACTCTTCTTGTCCCACTTGCCCGCCTTTACCGAGGCCGCAGCGGGAGCGATGTTGCGGGCCAGGGCGAGCAACAACGCCATCGCCTGCTCGGCCGTCGAGGTCGTATTCCCCGCCGGCGTGTTCATCACGACGATCCCTTCGCGCGTCGCCGCCGGCAGGTCGATGTTGTCCACACCGACACCCGCGCGCACGATCACCTTCAGCCGCGGCTGGTCCTTCAAAATTTCGGGGGTCAGCCGCGTCGCACTGCGAATGATGATCCCGTCCGCCTCTTTCAAGTACTCACGCACTTGCTCCGGCGTGTGCTTGCCGCTGCGCACATCGACCTCAACACCGGGAGTCTCCCGCAAAATTTTGAGACCAGCGGGCGAAAGATCGTCGGTAATCAGAACTCGATACATGGTGGTGGATTGTCTGTGACTGAAGGAAGAAGTATTGCAGCGGCTGGACGAGCCGCCTGTCTGTCTGTCTCTGCCATACCAACCCGAAGCGTGAGCGAGGACGACGAGCATTGTCGCCGTTGAATTTGAAGTTCGACTTCGAGCGTCCCTCCTCGCTTACGCTTCGGGTTGGTGTGGTCCGAACCGGGCCAAGAGCATACGTGCCCCGCTCGGTTCGGCCAAGCGAACTCACCCAGCAACGGACTCATCCATCAGAACGCCCCTGTGCGAGCCATCTGAAGTCCGACTTTTCTCAAAGCCGGACTTCCTTCTGGATAAAGGGAGCGACGTTCGGAAAGAAATCCGGCTAATAAAGCTAAGCCGGACTTCGGTTGCTCTCATGAGTCCTTACCGTTGATCGGCCTCGACACCGACGCCATGATGCCCGCCTCTTGGACTTGGCTTGCTTCTTGAAAGGCGAAACGAATGACAGTGCAGCGCGTGCTGATCGACGGACAGTGGACGGTTTCGGCGGGGACTTCGACATTCCAGGCAGTCAACCCGCGCACGACGGAGCCGCTCCCCGAGAGTTACCCCGTCAGTCCGTGGTCGGAAGTCGAACTGGTTCTCAACGCGGCGAATCGTGCGGCCGAAGCCGTTCGTGGTTGGAGCGGTGACCGGTTCGCGGCCTTTCTCGAAAAGTTCGCCGATCGAATCGACGCTCGCTCTGCGGATCTCGTCACAATCGCAAACCTCGAAACCGCGTTGCCGGTCGCGCCGAGGTTGAAGGATGTCGAATTGCCGCGCACGACGAACCAACTCCGTCAGGCAGCTCGCGCCGCGCGAGACGGTTCTTGGGCAATGCCGACCATCGACGTGGCCTCCAACATTCGCTCGGCCCTCGGGCCGATTGGTCCCGTCGTTGTCTTCGGCCCCAATAATTTTCCGTTCGCCTTCAACGGTGCAGCGGGGGGAGACTTCGCCGCAGCCGTCGCAGCAGGCAATCCCGTGATCGCGAAAGGTCACTCGTCCCATCCCGGCACGACGCGACTGCTGGCGGAAGAGGCTCAGTTGGCGGCGACCGAAACCGGAATGCCTTCCGGCTTCATTCAACTCATCTACCGCACGAGTCACGAAGACGGAAAGCGACTCGCCGCGCACCCACTCGTCGGTGCGATCGGTTACACCGGATCGCGTTCTGCCGGGGTGCAACTTAAGGAAGCGGCTGATCGCGTCGGCAAGCCGATCTATCTCGAACTGTCGAGCATCAACCCGGTCTACATTCTGCCCGGCGCACTCCGCGAACGAACCGTCGCCATTGTCGATCAGTTCGCAACAAGCTGCCTGATGGGCACCGGACAGATGTGTACCAGCCCCGGCCTCATCGTGATGAAAGCGGCTCCCGAAGCGGAGGACTTCATCCAGCAAGTGACCGACCGATTCGCAACGGCTCCCGTCGGCACGCTGCTCGGTGCGGGAGTCGTCTCGCACCTTGAGGCCGGTCAGAAAACAGTCGTCGCGAATGGAGCCACGGTGCTGACCGGTGCCTCGACCGGAGGCGGAGCCGGGTTCAGTTGTCGGAACACGCTCCTGCGCGTCTCCGCTCGACAGTTCATTGCCGCATCCGAGGCTCTGCAAACGGAAATGTTCGGCAACTCGTCGCTCATCGTCGTAGCCGACTCCGACGATGAACTGGTTGCCGTGACGCGATCCCTCGAAGGGAATCTGACCGGTTGCCTCTACACGGCCACTGACGGATCAGATGACTCACTCCACGATCGCATCGCTCCGATCCTGCGGCAGAAAGTCGGACGCCTGCTGAACGACAAGATGCCAACGGGAGTGGCCGTTGTTGCCAGCATGAACCACGGTGGCCCGTTTCCCGCAACGGGACATCCCGGTTTCACCGCCGTCGGCATTCCCGCGTCACTCCGTCGGTTCACGCTGCTCCACTGCTACGACGGCATCCGCCCCCATCGACTCCCCGCCGCGCTGGCCAACAAAAACCCCACCGGCTCACTCTGGCGCACGATCGACGGCCAGTTGACCCAAGGTGATGTTGCGCAGCAGGGCTAAACTGCACGCTGGCTGTGGCTGATGATGCTCGTTTAACCGCGTGGGCCACACCCAGCGCGTCAAGCGATGTTGGAGCCTGTTCGCCCATCAACACGAGGGGCGTTACCCACACGGTTAAACGAAACTGCGCGACATCGACTGCGAAGAACTTTCTCGCTCGCGGCTCAATGCACGAGCGCGAACTCATTCGAGTTGAGCAGTGCCCAGAAGAGGTCTTGGTAGCCTTCGGCTCCCGCGACGTGCTTGCTCGCGCTCTTAGGGCCGCGCGAAGACGAGTCGTCTCGCACCAGTTTGCGCATGGCGGCAAGTTCGTTCGGGCTGGGCTGACGCGACAAAACGGCGAGGCAGAGTTGGCGAATCTTGTCCTTCTCGTCGGTCTTTCGTTTCACAACTTCATCGAGGAACGTGCCGGGGGAAATTTCCAGAGCCTTCTCAACGAGCGAGCCATTCATCAACGTGAGAGCGAGGCTCATCGTGCCACCGAATTCCATCGCCTCATCGTTCTCGTCTGTCTCGTAGTTCACGACGAACTGTGAGAGCCACTGCTGCCGCTGCGATTCGGCCTGAGTCCAATCGACTCCGCCCGCACGGTTGGCCTTCGTCGCAACCAGGAACGAATCGTACATCTGCTCGGCCGTCATCGACTTCACGTACATGTGGCTGAACTGCGGCGACTGCCCCTCGGTTGGTTCGTCCGTTCCGTTCCGCTCACCGATTCGACTGCTGAGTTGGTACGGCTCGGAGTTGCAGATCCAGCGGACGAGTTGTTTCGTGTCGTAGCCGCTCCGCACGAACTGGCGAGTCAACAGCGCGAGCAACTCGGGATGGCTGGCAGGACTGTGCGGCCCGATGTCGTCCACAGTCGGCGTGAAACCCTCACCGAAGAAGTGGCTCCACAAGCGATTGACGAACGTGGCCGCCAACTGCGGTTGTTCCCCTTCTGTCATCAGTCGAGCGAGTACCGTACGGCGATTCGTCTCCGGCCCGGCATCAACATCGTGGCCGTTGAAACGCGGATAGGCCACGCGCATCAGGCCGGTCTGAGTCTCGAAGTAGATCGGCCCACCCGCATCGCGCGTGACGAGGTCCGTGTGAGTGACGCGGTCTTTCCCCGTGTGCGGGTCGCGCTCGTGACGAGGGACGCTGGCGGTTTGACTGAAGAAGCTGTGCAGTTCCCAAAACGCCGTCTGCTGAGTTTTGCTGAACGGGTTGTTGTGACATTGATTGCACTGCACTTGTTGGCCAAGGAACACTCGCGCGGTGACCGCCGTCGCTGGTAGAGCATCATTGTTCAAGTGCGCGATCAGAAAATTGGTCGCTCCGTTTTCGTTGCTGCTGCCCTCGGCTGAGACCAAGTCATAAACGATCTGATTCCACGGCCGATTCGCCGCGAACGACATTCGCAGAAATTTTTGTAATGCGCCACGATCAACGCGCGGTTCCGAGCGGCGACCGACAAGCAGATTCGTCCAAATCGTCGTCAAGTTGCGGGCATACGCACCATCGTCGAGCAGATGATCGACCAACTCTTCTCGCTTTTCGAGGCGACGATTCACCAGGAACGACTCCGCCTCCCCTACGGTCGGGATGCGACCGATCAGATCGAGAGACACGCGCCGCAACCACTCGGAATCATCGGCCACTGCGGACGGGGCGACCTCACCGATCTCCCAGCCTCGCCGCACTTCGGTGTTGATCGCCGCGACAACTTGGTGCGAATCCAACTCTTCACGCGGTGACATCGGTGGGGCGGGAATGCTCACCGCGACCGTTGCCGTTGGCTGATCCAAGGGGGCGGTCTCGACAGGCGTGTCAGCGATCACAACCGCCGGGCCGTGATGTCGCACAGCGGCGGGTCCGCCCTCATGCCGTGGAGTGTTACCGAGATTCGCAACAAGTGCGTCTGGCAAGTCAGGCTGCGGCGGAGCAAATGCAAGTTGATCTTTGTTTCGGAGTCCATTCACAGAAACCCAAATGACGGCACCGATGCAGATGCAAGCTGCGGCAGCGATCAATGCAGCCCCTCGCCCAACACGATCCGTTCGTCTAGGAATCGCAGCCGCTGCCGAAACAACGCGTGGTCGGTCATGCGCTGGAACATCGCTGCGGATGGGAATCTCATCCGTGGACAATGCCGTCGCAGAACCAACTCCCGCCGCATTCCAGTAAAGCGAACCATGCAGATCGAGATAGCTCAGATAGAACCAGCGTGCGTCGGCGGAGTCGAGTACCAGCCGTTCGAGCCGCGCAGCTTCTTCGCCCGTCATGCGATCTTCGCACAACGCTTCGAGCAGCGGCGGCAGTTCGGCGGTCAGAGCTGGATGGGACATCGCTTCGCGGGCCTTAACTTTTCGGTAGTTACTTCGTCGTCTCTTCGATCATGCGCCGTTGAATGCACTCCATCAGGACGCGGCGAATGCGTCCCAGTGTTTGATAAACAGAGTTGGCAGGACGACCGAGTTGCTCGGCGAGTCGCTTCCCTCGTTCACCGGGTGCGTAACGTTGTTCAATTAAATCGCGGTCCTTGGGGCGAAGCTTGGCCAAGCACTCGACCAACGCGACTCGTCGTTGTTCAAACTCATCGGATCGTTCGAGTGCTTCCTTGGAGACCGTCTCCAAAAATTCATCACTGAAATAGAGCCGGTTGCGTTTTCGGCGTGACCGGTACTTCATCACTTCAAAATTGGCGATCTGACTGACCCACGCGAGGAAGTTGGTCCCTTCACGAAAATGAGAGGACTTGCTCCAGATGACAACGTTCGCTTCCTGCAAGACCTCTTCCGCGTCGATCGGATTCGCCACCTGAGACAGGATGTACAGAAAGAGCCGTCGCTGGTGCTGCGTGAATAGTTGCACGAATCCGGTGCTGGGCGCGACCGTGGGCGATTCGTCTCTCGATTCGGGTGCAGCGTCATTCACGACGAAGTGCCACTTCTATCCAGACGCATCTCGAACAAACCCATCAGCAAAAACGGGAGGCTGTGTTGAGCAGCCCCCCGTGTATTCAAACTCAGTGTCGAACCGACTCACTCAGCCGATCAATTCCTTGATCGCCGTGCCACCGTTCGCGAGCTTCATCGGACGGCCACGCTTCGAGGTGTGAACCGTATCCAGTGGGATACCGAGTGCATGCGAAGCGGTCGCCCAGATGTCGCCGGGTTGGTAGCTCTGGCCGCTGGCGACCGACACACCATCCTTATCCGTCTCACCGACAGCAACACCACCCTTGAGGCCACCGCCACCGATCATGGTTGACCAGCTTGCTGCCCAGTGATCGCGGCCAACATCCTGGTTGATGCGTGGGGTACGAGCGAACTCGCCCATCCAGACCAGCACAACGTCATCCAACATACCACGTTGCTTGAGGTCCATCGTCAATGCGGCGATACCGGCGTCAAGAGCAGGGAGACGTTGATTTTTCAGTGTCTCGAAAACGTTCGCGTGCAAATCCCAGCCGCCGAAATCGACTTCGACGAACGGCACGCCCGCTTCGACCAATCGGCGAGCCATCAACAGGCTGCGACCGAACTGACCGCCAGCCCCCATCATCGCGCCACCTTGCGCTGGAGCGCCGGTGTACATATCGAGTGTTTCTTTTTTCTCATCGGCAACCTTGAAGGCGGCCATTTGCTTGGAGGTCATCAGGTTGACGGCCTTCTTGTAGATCTCCTTGTGAGCTTGGCCCGAATCGCCACGCTGCGAGTTGATGAAGTTGTCCTCCACGACTCCCAGCATGTTAAGACGCTGTTCGAGCCGGCCGGGGCCGAGATCGCCCATGTCTGCGTTACGGATGTTGCCACTGTTATCGACAAGGAACGGAGCGTGAGCCGCCCCCATGAAGCCGGGGCTGGTTCCGCCACCGCCAATGGAGACGAACGACGGGATTTCAAGCTCCTTGCGCTTCGTCCCCAGCTCATAGCTGACAACCGATCCGAAGGCAGGATGCACGACCGTGGGGTTCGGCACATAGCCGGTGTGCATGTAGTAACGACCACGACCGTGATCGGCTTCGCGAGTGCTCATCGCACGAACAACGGAAAGGTTATCCATCACCGCAGCCGTCTTGGGCATGTGTTCGCTGATTTGCAGGTTGCCCTTGGTGTCGATCGGCTTAAACTCGCCACCGTTCTTGGAACCGGGCTTCAAGTCCCAGATGTCGATGGTCGGGGGGCCGCCGCTCATCCACATCAGGATGCACGCCTTTTGCTTCTTCTTCAGTTCGGCCGCGTTCGCCTGAACGTGCGAAATGAAATTCATTGCGGGAAGCGTTGCCGCGCTGGCTGCCAAGTGACGCATAAAGTGTCGTCGGGACATACCGTCGGGTGTTGTCATCTGCATGATCGTCTCCAAAGTTTAAAGGACAGTTGAGTTTCGTAGCGTTTGAGTTTCGTTTCAGCGGATCGCTCCGCATTCGTCAGTGATTGAAGATGAACTCATTCGAGTTCAACAGCGCCCAGAACAAGTCTTGATAGACCGCCAGTTGGTCGCGACTCCCCTTCAAATACTGTTGGGACTTCGATAATTCCGCCTTCGTGGGTTGGCGTCCGAGAGCAGTCAGATAAAGCCGCTGGATCTTCTGCACATCGTTTCCTTTGCCAGAGAGCAAGTCGCCGAGATGGCTTCCCGACTTCACGCTGACGGCATCCTTGACTAGCTCGCCATTCATCATCATCAGAGCTTGAGGGATCGTTCCGTCAAACGAATTCGACTCCTCGCCATCGTCCGTTCCGAAGGTCCGCACGAACTGCTGTAGCCACTCTTGCCGCTGCTTCTCCGATTGTTCCCAACCGGAGCGGCCCGACTTGTGAGCGTTCGTGGCGACAATGAGCGAGTCATACAACTGCTCGGCGTTCAACGACTTCACATAGACGTGAGTGAACAGAGCGGTCTCCCCCGCCGCCGGGTTGTCGCGTTCGTTCTTTTTCGTGCTGCGGCTGGTCAGATTGTATGCCTCGCAATTGGCAATCCAACGCATCAACTGCTTGCAGTCGTAGCCACTTTTGACGAATTCGACCGCCAAGCGATCCAGCAGATCAGGGTGAGTTGCAGGGTTATGAGGCCCGATATCATCAACAGGGCGAGTGAACCCTTGGCCGAAGAAGTGACTCCACGTCCGGTTCACCATCGCCATCGCGATCATCGGTTTCTCACCAGCGGACATCAGCTTCGCCAACTCTTTGCGGCGATCGGTCGATCCTGCAGGATCGATCTCAGAGCCGAAGTAGATCGGATAGGCGACCTGCATCAGACCGCTTCGCTTCTCGAAGTAGACTGGGCCGGCGAAGTCCTTCTCGATGATCTCCGAATAATCGTCGTCCATCCGACCGGTCTTCGGGTTGTACTTCCGATGATCAACCTTGCCAGTCTGGCGGAAAAAACTATTGAACTGCCAGAACTGATCCTGCTTCCAATCATTGAACGGGTGGTTGTGGCACTGCGTACATTGAACCTGCATGCCAAGAAGCAGGCGCGTCGCCTTGGCAGTCATCTGCACGCCCTCATCCTGGTCCTGCATTTGAGCCAACAGGAAGTTGACAGCCCCGTTCTGTTCGTAATGACCTTCGGCCGTTATCAGATCGGAGACAACATCCTTCCAAGGGCGGTTCTTGCCGAAGGCTTCTCGGAAAAACTTCTGCATCCCATCGCGACTGACTCGCCGCGGCGTCTGCTGACCGATGCAAAGGTTCGTCCAAACGGTTGTCCAGTTGCGTGTGTAAGCAGGGTCGTCAAGCAGTCGATCAATCAGCTTCGTCCGTTTGGCCTTGTCCTTGTCGGCAATGAACGCTTCGACATCTTCGACCGACGGGATATGACCATTGATGTCGAGGCTGACTCGACGCATCCACTCGGAATCGTCAGCCACCGGAGATGGCTCGACTTCGTTGTCCTTATAGGCGTCGCGAACCTGCTTGTTGATTTCCTGAATGATCACGTCGGACGAACCGGTAGTGAACACGGTCTCCGCCGCCGAAACTGATCCAGTTGAAGCAATTGCCAACATAGCTGCCGGCACCAACCAAGCTCCTACTGAAGAAGCCAAGCTGGATTCCTGCTGGCTCCAACAACCCCGTCGCCTCTGAAGACTGACTTGTGCCATGTAACCTGCCACCCTTTCCGATTAACTCTGCTTGCTTTTTGCGGCCGCTCTCGACAATCACTTCGGCATTCGCTGCCAAAAGGCCAGTCCGGAAGACTAACCACCTCAGCAACGTAAGTGTTCGTGCAAATGTTATCGGAATCTGGCCGATCGTCCAACACAGCGGCGTAAGTCCATTTGCAGTAAGACTCCTGCGACCAACAGCTACTGCAGTACAAGCTGATTTGTTTATACCGGTTGCACCGTCCATTCGACGCTTTTCAACTCGAACGGCGTGAACTGTAATGGTCATACAAAGGCCGCTTTCCCCGAGAGAAAGTGCCGAGAATTCACGAAATGTGAAGAATGAACTGCCACGGTTCGTTCGCTTCGAGACCCTCTTGAGGTGGTATCGCTGGATACAAGAGTGCGACCTGAATCGAAACTTTTCTGCGTGCTAGGGTTTCATTTCCACCTAGCCGACGACCACCGCCTGCTCGAAACATGATGAAACTCCCTGAAATGAGAGCGGTATCATGCCGCTGCTATCACCGCAACATATTTTGCAGCTTGAACACAGATGACCGCCGCACTCAGAAGGATGTCCTCATGACACTGCCAACCCGACTTCCGAAATCCCGCGTCGCATTCGCGCTAGCCATACCCGCTTTGATCGCGGTGGCCGGAATGAGTCGATTCGTGGAGGAGGCCCATGCCGCCAACAAGCCTGGTGCCGCCAAGTCCGGTTTGGCATCGGCACCGACTGCCAACGGCGTGGCTTCCAAGATCGATCAGCTCATTTTGACGGACCTCACCAAGGCGGGAGTCACTCCGGCCGGTATCTGCAACGATGAGGACTATCTCCGACGGGCATCGCTCGACATCACCGGTCAATTGCCATCGCCAAGCGAGGTCACGCTCTTCGCACTGGACCCCGATTCCGGCAAGCGGACGAAGCTCGTTGAGCGACTACTCGCTTCGCCCGACTTCGGCCAGAACTGGGCACGCTACTGGCGCGACGTGATCTACATGCCCGCCACCGAACCCCGGTCACGGCTCTCACAAGCCGACTTTGAAAAATGGCTGGCCGAGCAGTGGAACAAGAGCGTCGGTTGGAATGCCACGGCCACGGCGATCATCACGGCGGTGGGTGATGTCACCGAGCACCCCGAGACCGCGCTGATCTTCGCGCAGAGTGGCGTGAATGAAGATGTGGCTGCCGAAGCGTGTCGGATTTTCCTCGGCATTCAGATGCAGTGCGCGAACTGTCACGACCATCCGTCGGACATTTGGAAGCGCGAGCAATTCCACGAACTGGCCGCCTATTTCCCGCGCATCACCCTGCGACGAATGATGGTCGGTGAGATCAAAATTGAAGTCCTCTCAGCCAACACTGATCGTGGACGGGGCGACCAGATGCGTGAGAATCCCGAGCAGTTCGTCACGATGCTCGACCGCAACAAAGACAAAAAACTCTCGAAGGACGAGATGCGCGCCCGGCCCGGCATGATGGCGCGAGCCGAAACGCCGGGAGTCCCCACTCAACTGGTCGATCGCATTTTCGAGCAGGCCGACAGTAACAAAGACGGCGGGATCACCGCCGCCGAAATCAAGGCGATGCCGCAGCCCATGCAGGCCGGGCGAGGATCGACCGAACACCACATGTCGGACCTTCAAGACCCGTCGTCCAAAGGGAAGCTGATACAGCCGAAGTTCTTCATCAATGGAGCGACTCCCGGACAGAACCTCTCCGATCTCGAACGCCGCCAAGCCGCCGCCAAGTCGTTCACCGCGTCCGACAACCCGTGGTTTGCTCGAGCCATCGTCAATCGAGTCTGGTGCGAGATGCTGGGCGAAGGTTTCTACATGCCGGTTGATGATCTTGGCCCGACCCGCTCGGCTCGATTCCCCGAGGCACTCGAAGCGATCTGCCAAGGCTTTGTCGCGAATGGCTATGACCCGAAGTGGTTGATCCGCACGGTTGCGAACTCGCAGACGTATCAACGCAAGGTTGCAGCCAAGTCCTCGGCCGAAGACGCTCTGCCATTCGCGTCCGTCACGCCGACGCGACTCCGCGCCGATGTCGTCTTCGATTCGCTGATGCAAGTGCTGGGGTTCGACGAGGAAAGCCTCAACGGTTCAGGGCGTGGAGGCATGATGGGAGGTGGACCACGCGCCGCGCAACGCAGTCCGCGATTCCAGTTCGACACACTCTTCGGAATCGACCCCTCAATGAGCAAGGAGGATATTACCGGCAATGTGCCGCAGGCGCTGTTTCTGATGAACGCAAGCCTCTTACGCAGTGCGGTCTCCGCCAGTGGCAACAGCCGACTCGGACGGCTCCTACGCAACAACTCCAACGATCGCGATGCCCTCGGCGAACTCTACCTGCTGGTCCTGGCACGCGAGCCATCGAAGCACGAAGTTGAAATCTGCCAAGTCCACCTCAAGGAAGTCGGCCAGCGCAACGAAGCCTACGAAGACCTTCTGTGGAGCCTCCTCAACTCCAGCGAATTCCTCTCCAAACGTTGACGACTCAATTTCAAGTCACCAGTGTTCATCGATGACCAATGACCACATCCTCCAGTCGGAGACTCGTTCCATGACAAATCTCTCTTGGCACGAAGACGTTCAACTTTCCCGACGTTCGTTGTCGCGACGCAGTTTCTTGTACGGCATGTCGGCAGCGGGAATGGCTGGTGCCTTCCACTTCCGCGACACGATGGCCGTGCAAGCGGAAGACCTTCGCAAGCAAGGCCGCTCAATGATCCTGCTCTACATGCAGGGTGCCCCTTCGCAGTTGGAGACTTTCGATCCGAAGCCGGGAACCGACAACGGTGGCCCGACAGAAGCGATCGATACCGCCGTCTCGGGCATCCGCATCGCGAAGGGCTGGGAGCAGACTGCCAAGCAGATGCAGGACATCGCGATCATTCGCTCGTTGACCAACAAGGAAGGCGAACACCAGCGAGCGTCGTATCAGCTGCACACCGGTTACCTGCCGACCGGCTCGGTGAAGCACCCGTCACTCGGTTCGAACATCGCGAAGGAACTGTCCCTCGCCGATCGCGACCTACCGTCGGTTGTCTCCATTGGTGAAGCAGGGCGAGGCCAGGGTGGCAACGGCGGCGGTGCGGGATTCCTCGGCGTGGACTATGAACCGTTCCACGTCAGCAACGCGGGACAAATGCCCGAGAATCTGGGAGCCTCGGTCAACGGCGGCCGCTTTCAAAGGCGACTCGGCCTGCTCGACAAGTTGGAAGGTGAGTTCGCTTCGCGGGGAGGTGCCTCGGTCGTCGAGTCACACCGCAAGATCACCGACAAGTCCTCGAAGCTGGTTCTCACGCCGCTGACGAAGACGTTCGACCTGAGCGGCGAATCAACCGGTTTGAAGGAGCGTTACGGAGACTCGTCGTTCGGACGAGGCTGTCTCTTGGCGAGACGACTCGTGGAAACGGGCGTCACGTTCGTTGAAGTCCGTCACGGCAACTGGGACACGCACGACGACAACTTCAGCCGAACTTCGGCGCTCATCAGCCCCTGCGATCCGGCCGTGGCGGCCCTGATCGCGGACCTCAAAGATCGCGGGCTGCTTGAGAAAACCCTGATCGTCTGGGTCGGTGAGTTCGGCCGCACGCCGCGCGTCAACCCGCGTGGCGGCCGCGATCACTGGCCTCGCAACTTCAACGCACTTCTCGCCGGAGGCGGGATTCGAGGTGGCCAAGTCATCGGCGAAACGGCCAAAGACGGCACGGCCATCACGAAGGATCCGGTCTCCGTCCCCGACCTCTTCAGCTCAATCTGCAAGTCGCTGCATGTCGATCCGGCCAAGGAAAACATGAGTCCCATCGGTCGCCCGCTCAAGATCGTGGACGGTGGCCAGCCGGTCGAAAAGCTGTTCGGCTGAGGGCAGAAGTCCGGCTTAGCTTTGTTAGCCGGACTTCCTGTTGCGACAAGGTTCTGCGAAGAGAAGTCCGGCTTTAAGAAAAGTCGGACTTCTCCGTGTCACGACTGCGGCGTCTGTTGAACGAGCGCCGCGGCGAACGTCACCAAGTCGCCGCGCGATTCGGCCGATGACCGCAACACGTCGAGGCATCCTGCCTTCAGGCACAGTTCCGAGAACGCGGCCGCGAAGTCGGGGTCCGCCTTCAACAGGTGCTTCTCCGCCAACACGACGGCTTTGTCGAGCTGCTCCGTCCGCGCGAGCAGATCAACCAACACGTAGGCGATGAGAGCCTGGTCCGGTTCATCGGGTTCTTGTTCGAGTTGCTGCTGGAAGTAGGCCAGCGCCGCGTCGCGCTCGTCTCCCGCCAGAAATTTGACGAACTGAATGTGCGCGAGATAGAACTCGGTGAACGGGGCCTCACCCGCGTACTGGAACTGCGGGGAGAGCTGCGAACCGTACTCGGCCAAGTCGCGAGCGAGTGCCAACTCGGGCGAACCGGCTGTTAGCGAGCGGGCGAAGCGAACGGTCGAGTGCAGGTGTGAAACATCAATGTGATAGTTGTTATCGGCGAACAGCCACTCGCGTCCGGCAATCAACTCGCGCAGCGTGCTGGCCGGCGGCGCAAACGGCATCCGCTGCTTGACCTCGCGCTCGATCGACTGCAACAGGTCTGTGTGCAGCGACTTCACGAGGATCGCCGCGCAGTCGGAACGCTGCTCTGGCGAGAGATTCTGGAACTGCTGATCCAGCGACGTAATCGTGCTGCATGTGCCATGTGTCTTCAGCATGACCTGCAGGCCCTTCACCGGATGAACCAGTTTGTAGAAGGCCAAGTCGATCAGCTCTTCCGTTTCATCGGTCAATTCGCGCGGCAACGGTATTGCTTCAAGTGCCTCTTTGATGGGAGCCGTTTCGCGGATGGCGTGAAAGTACATCCAAGCTTGACCCAGCTTTTTATCGGCGAGCAGATGCTGTCCAGCCTCGCGCGCCGCCGCGACGTAGGCCGCTTCAAATTCATCCCGCTTTTCGTTCGGAACATCTTCAAACGACGTGGGCCGATGCAGCGGCAAGCCCAACTCAAACTTCTTCCGCTGACAGCGCGCATCGAACAGTTTGTGAAACTCCTTCTGTTCGAGGAGCGTCGCGGCGAGTTGGTCAAACACGGCGGAAGGCCCGCCGCTGCGAAGCTGGTCGGCGAGAAAGGCGAAGGTCGTGGAGGTCGTCATGCGAAGGCGTCCTGATTCGGCGAAGGAGGGTAATCAAAGCGGCAGGAAGATACTGGCAGAAGAATGACATCGGAAGCGGGAGTGAAGTGCCCGTAGTCCAAACCTAGTGCTTTGTCATGTCTTGATTTGGGGGTTCAGCAAATCAGCCGGAACGCGCTAGAGCGCATTTCAAAACTAGCCCGACGCGCAAGCGAGGGCTGAACATTCGATGACGGTGAAGCCCTCGCTTGCGCGTCG